>NZ_JBFTJR010000011.1:0-122862 GCF_056395525.1 Caulobacter sp. 10L414 | reverse complement strand
CTCTGGGCCACCTCCCCCAGAGGGGGAGGATCTGGAGTGGCGACACCTCAGAGGGGGGATCTGGAGCGGCTAGGCGGGGCCTATGCCGTCCAGGATGCGGCGGGCCTGCGCGATCAGGGCGCGGCGGCGTTCGGCGGCTTGCGCGTGCTGGCGTTCGACCTCGGCGAGGTCGGCCGCGCAGTGGGGGCATTCGGTTTCGTGGGGCCAGACGTACTGGTCGCAGGAACGGCAGACCTTCAGCCTGGGCGGCAGGGCGCCGCCGGCGGCCGTGCGTTCGCGGTGGGCGACGTGCACCCGGGCCGGGTCGCGGACGGGCAGGGGCTGCGTCTGGGCGCCGGGTATGGCCTCGCGCACCAGGGCGAACTCGCCGATGGCGAAGCTGGCGGCCGGGGCGTCCTTGACCTTGGTCACCCGCTCGCGCCAGCCGTGACGGGCGAGATCGAGCACCCGGTGGTGGCAGTAGGGATTGTTGCCGCGCTTGCCCAGCAGCGACTCCGAGGTCCAGGTGCAGCCGGCCCGGCAGACGTCGGCATAGTAGCAGGTGCGGCAGTAGTCATAGAGCTCCTCGACGTCGCGCACGCGGCCGAAGGCCATTTTCTCGCTGTGACGCCAGATGTCGGCGATGCTCATCTCGCGCACGTTGCCGGCGGCGTAGAGCGAGGTGGCCAGCGAGGGGCAGCCCTTGATGGTGCCGTCGGCCTCGATGCCGATGCCGCCCTGGCCGGCGGCGCAGCCGTTCCAGTGGTCGGCCTCGTCGCCGAGGCCGCGCCACATGCGCTCGTAGGGGCCGAAATAGCCGACATTGTTGCCGACGATCATCAGCAGGCCCCGCTTCTGCCCCTCGCGATAGAGCCTGGCCAGCAGCGGCATGACCTTGAGCAACTGATAGGGCTGGAGCAGCAGGTCGGGGTTGTCGACGGCGTTGCCCATCGCGACGGTCAGCTGGATCTGCCAGTGCGTGGCGCCGGCCGCGATGATCCGTTCCATCAGTTCGGGCAGGTGGGCGGCGGTCTCGGCGCCGATCTGGGTGTTGACCGACACCGCCAGCCCCCGCGCCTTGGCCCGCTGCAGGGCGCTGATCGCCTGGTCGTAGGAGCCGGGCACGCCGCGCACCCGGTCATGCAGGTCGGGCAGGCCGTCGATCGACACGCCGATGCCCTGCAGCCCCGCGTCGGCCGCTTCGTCCAGGCGCTTGTCGGTGAGGTTGCGGGCGCCGGTCTGGACGGCGGTGCGGATGCCGTGGGCGCGGCTCCTGCGGATCAGCTCGATCCAGTCGCGGCGCAGATAGGCCTCGCCGCCGATCAGGGTGAGCTCGCGCGTGCCCAGGGCGGCCAGGTGGTCGATCAGCTCCAGCGCCTCGGCGGTGTTCAGCTCGTCCGGACGCGGCCGGCCGGCGCGCGAGCCGCAGTGCTGGCACTTGAGATTGCAGGCGAGAGTGACCTCCCAGACCACGTGGACGGGGGTCAGCTCGGCATAGTCGCGCTCGGTGCGGAAGCGGACGGACTTGCCTTCGGGCGTCGTCCGGGCGCCGGCCGGCGCGGTTTCGGAGGGCAGGGTGTCGGTCATGTGCGCRCTTTCCCCCGAAGTTTCTTGGCCCCGAAGTATCCTGGCCTCGAAATATCTTGGCCTCGAACGCGAAACGGAGGCGGCGTCTCCACAAGGGAGGCGCCGCCCGCGCGTCAGTAGCTCTTCTTGGCTTCCAGCTTGGCGATCTCCAGCCGCAGCAGCGGCAGCAGGGTGGCCACGTCGCCGTACTGGTCCAGGTGGGCCTGGGCGGCGGCTTCGGCTTCCTTCAGGCGCGAGAGGTCGCCCGAGGCGATGGCGTCGGTCACGGCGACGCCGTAGGGCTTGATGTTCATGGTGTTCAGGCCTCGGCTTTGGCGATTTCGATCTTCAGGGCGGCCAGCAGGGTGGCGACGTCGCCGTACTGGTTGAGGTGCTCCTGGGCCTCGGCCTCCAGCTTCTTGAGCTGTTCGAGATCGCCGGCGGCGACGGCGTCGGTGATGGTGACGGCGTAGAGCGGTCGGAACGACGACATGGCGTTTTCTCCCCACGGGCGCGCCGACGGCTCCGCCGGTCGCGCGGTTGCGTGCTCGGCGCGGTCTGCGCCGAAGTCCTTAAGCTGACGGGCACTGGCGGGGAGCGACGCGCGGCCTGGCCGCGCCTCTAGGCGGCGAAAGGCCGACCCCCAACACGTCGAGGGTCGGCCACATGGGCCGCCTTGTCAATTCAGGATTGTATTCGAGAGTCGCGTAACTTTGGGTGTTTTTACACAGCCGGGCCGGTCGCGACCGGGGCGTCGTCGCGGCCGCCCCACTCGGTCCACGAGCCGTCGTAGACGGCGGCCCGCGGCTTGCCCAGGCGATGCAGGGCCAGCGACACCACCGAGGCGGTGATGCCCGAGCCGCAGGTGGTGGCGATCGGCTTTTCGATGTCGACCCCGGCCTCGGCGAAGACGGCTTTCAGCTGGTCGGCGGGCAGCATGGCGCCGTCGGGGCCCAGGAGGGCCGACAGCGGGACGTTGCGCGAGCCGGGGATGTGGCCGCTGGCCAGGCCCGCGCGCGGCTCGGGGACCTCGCCGTTGAAGCGCCCGGCGGCGCGGGCGTCGATCACCTGCTCGCGGCCGGTCTCCAGGTTCTTCTTCATCTGGTCGAACGAGCGGACGAGGTCGGCCTGCAGGCGGGGGGTGAAGTGGCGTTCCTGCGGGGCGGCGGGACCGTCCTCCAGCGGGCGGCCCTCGGCGACCCACTTGGGCAGGCCGCCGTCCAGCACCACCACGTCCTCGTGGCCCATGACGCGGAAGTTCCACCACACGCGGGCGGCCGGCAGGATGCTGGTGCTGTCGTAGACGACGATGCGCGAGCCGTCGCCGAGGCCGAGCTTGCGCACCCGCGAGGCGAACTTGACGCCGCTGGCCAGCATGTGGGGCAGGGGCGAGGCTTCGTCGGAGATCTCGTCGATGTCGAAGAACACCGCGCCGGGGATGTGGCCGGCCAGGAAGTCTTCCTTCGGGTCGCGCGGCGTGCCGGGCATGAACCACGAGGCGTCGACGATGCGCACGTCGGGGGCGTCGAGATGGTCGGCCAGCCAGGCGGTCGAGACGAGAGGATCGGCGTTGGTCATGGCTGGCCTTTCGGGAACAGGAACGCGTCCCTTGCGACGGGCGCGCAACTTCACGTGAGCGGGCGCTCCACGCAAGCATCAAGACGGTCGACCAGCGCTCGCCGGTGATTGCGCGAGAGCCGAAGGCGCGCGCCGTCGCTCATGCGCACCTCGGCGTCGCCGTTGGTCAGCGGCGACAGGGCCTCGACATGGGCCACCGCGACGAGCGTCCGGCGGTGGATTCGCACGAAGCGGCCGGGATCCAGTTCGCGTTCGAGGGAGGCCAGGGTCCGGCGGACCAGCCGCAGGCCGTCCGGCGTGCGCAGGGCCTGGTAGTTGCCCTGGCTCTCGATCCATCGGACCTGGTCGAGGTCGATGACCGTGATCCGCCCGCGCTCGCGTTCGACCAGGCGGCGGACCGGTGACGCGGCCGGGGTCCTGGCCTGGGCCCGAGTCTGGGCCCGAGTCTGGGCCAGGTGGACGATGCCGAGAAAGACGGCCAGGCCGAACGCCAGCAGGGCGAGGTTGGCCGAGAGCTGGCTCACGACGTCGGCGGGCGTGGGCAGCCAGCGGCCCTGCAGCAACCAGGCGGCCAGCAGGCACGAGACGACCACGAGGGCGGGCGCCAGCAGCACCACGCCCAGCGCCTGCTCGATCCATCGTCCCCGGCGGGCCAGCACCAGCAGGGCCGGCGCGCTGGCCGAGCCGAGCACGCCGGCGCCGAGCAGGCGAACGATCTCAGAGGTCCAGTCCGACGGAAGGCCGCCGCGCAGGTTGCCGGGTTCGAGGGCGCAGACCAGGCCGAACCAATAGAGGAAGGCCAGGCCGGTCCAGCGGCGGACGGCGGCTGCATCGGGTGCGGAGGCGGGAGCGAGCATGGCGGCATCTGACAGCGCCGCTCGGGCTGCGTCCAGCCGGCGCGGCCGCGAGTGACGAGGCGGGGCCGGGGCGGGACGGGCCGGTCTTGGCCGCGACCGCCGCCGTCTCCCAGTCTCGACGGGCGGAGGAGGCAAGCATGAGACGACGACTTTTGGCGCTGCTGATCGGGCTGGGCCTGGCGCACGGGGCGATCGCCGGGCCGGTKGCGCGCGTCGAGACCGGGCGGCTGGAAGGGATCTCGCAAGGCGGCGCGGACGCCTTTCTCGGGACGCCCTACGCCGCGCCGCCGACGGGGGAGCGGCGGTGGCGGCCGCCTGTCGCCGCGAAAGCCTGGCGGGGCGTGCGGCGCGCCGACGCCTATGCTCCGGCCTGTCCGCAGGCCGGGGTCTCGATGCCGGGCGAGCCGCCGCCCCGCACGGACGAGGACTGCCTCTATCTGAATGTGTGGCGGCCGGCGACGCGATCGGACGAGCCGCTGCCGGTGGTGGTGTGGATCCACGGCGGCGGATGGACCAACGGCGCGACTTCCCTGCCGCTCTATGCGGGCGATCGGCTGGCCGCGCGGGGCGTGGTCTTCGTCTCGATCGCCTACCGCCTGGGCGCGCTGGGCTTTCTGGCGCATCCGGCCCTGAGCGCCGAAGGCGGCGGCCAGTCGGGCGACTACGGCCTGATGGACCAGGTCGCCGCGCTGCGGTGGGTTCAGCGCAACATCGCCGCCTTCGGGGGCGATCCCGGGCGGGTGACGATCGCGGGGCAGTCGGCCGGGGCCATGTCGGTCAGCGCCCTGATGGCCTCGCCGCAGGCCGCGGGGCTGTTCCATCGGGCCATCGCCCAGAGCGGAGGCCTGTTCGAACCGCTGGAGCTGGCGCCGAACTACCGCCTGGCCGGGGCCGAGAAGGACGGCGCGGCCTGGGCGGCGGACGAGGGGGCGCGCACGGCTAGCGAGCTGCGGGCCTTGCCGCTGGAGAGGCTGTTGACGCCCGCCGCCCGCCGCCTGGCCCATCCGGCGGTCGGAACCCGCGTGCTGCCGCTGTCGCCTTACGAGGCCTATGTCGCGGGGCGATGGAACAGGGTCCCGCTGCTGCTGGGCTACAACGCCGAGGAGGCGCGATCGCTGGTCGACCTGGCGCCGGTGACCGCCCGAAGCTTCGCGGCCGACATCACTCGTGACTGGGGACCGCTGCCGCCGGCCCTGCTGGCGGGCTATCCCTTCAGCGACGACGCCGGCGCGCGCCGGGCCCGCGCCGACTTCGAGCGCGACCTGCGGTTTTCATGGGACATGTGGGCGTGGGCGAGGCTGCAGGCCGGCGCGGGCCRGCCGGTATGGCTATACCGCTTCTCCCGCCGGCCGCCGTTTCCGGCCGACAGCGTCCGCGCCGACTGGGGCGCGGGCCACTTCGCCGAGCTCTGGTACATGTTCGACCACCTGGAGCAGGAGCCCTGGGCCTGGACGGCGCAGGATCGCGCCCTGGCCGACGTCATGGTGGGCGCCTGGGTCGCGTTCGCCCGCGAAGGCCGGCCCGGCGAGCACTGGCCCGCCTATCGGCTCGATGAGTCGAGCCTGCTGGACATGGGCGAGGTCGCAGCGCCCGGTCCGGTTCCCGAACTGCCGGGCCTGCGGGTGTTCGACGCCGTCTACGACGCGGTGCGAGGACGGCCTTTCGGCGCGCCGCCTACAGCCAGGGCGGGGTCGGCAGGCCCTTCTCGGCCAGGAAGGCGGGATTGAAGAGCTTGCTCTGGTAGCGCGAGCCGTGGTCGCAGAGGATGGTCACGATGGTGTGGCCGGGCCCCAGGTCGCGGGCCAGGCGCACGGCGCCGGCGACGTTGATCCCCGTGGAGCCGCCCAGGCACAGGCCCTCGTGCTGCACCAGGTCGAAGATCTGCTGCATCATCTCCTCGTCGGAGACGCGGTAGGGATGGTCGATGGCCAGGCCTTCGAGGTTGGCGGTGATCCGGCCCTGGCCGATGCCCTCGCTGATCGAATTGCCTTCCGCCTTCAGTTCACCGGCGGCGTACCAGTTGTAGAGCGAGGCGCCGCCCGGGTCGGCCAGGCCGATCTTCACGTCCGGCTTGCGCTCGCGCAGGGCCTGGGCCACGCCCGCCAGGGTGCCGCCCGAGCCGACGGCGCAGATGAAGCCGTCGACCTTGCCGGCGGTCTGTTCCCAGATCTCCGGACCGGTCGTGTCGTAGTGGGCCTGGCGGTTGGCGACGTTGTCGAACTGGTTGGCCCAGATCGCGCCGTTGGGCTCGGTCTTGGCCAGTTCCTCGGCCAGGCGGCCCGAATAGCGGACGTAGTTGTCGGGGTTGGAGTAGGGGACGGCGTCGACCTCGACCAGCTCGGCGCCGAGCAGGCGGATGGCGTCCTTCTTCTCCTGGCTCTGGGTGCGCGGGATGACGATGGTGGTCTTGTAGCCGAGCGCCGAGGCGACCATGGCCAGGCCGATGCCGGTGTTACCGGCCGTGCCCTCGACCACGCGGCCGCCGGGGCGCAGCAGGCCTTTGGCTTCCGCGTCGCGGATGATGCTGAGCGCGGCGCGGTCCTTGACCGACTGGCCGGGGTTCATGAACTCGGCCTTGCCCAGGATCTCGCAGCCGGTGGCCTCGCTGGCCCGATTGAGGCGGATCAGCGGGGTGTTGCCGATGGCGTCGAGAACGTTGGCGGTGACGGGCATGGTGGAAAATCTGCGGCTTCGCGCGAAGAGGCGCCGTTGAAGGCCAGGGTAGATCGCGATGCGGCCGCCCGGATCAATCGAGTTTTCCTGAAAGCGGCGGCCGGCGAGCCAGGTTCAGTGGGCCGTGGGCTCGGTCTGGATGACGTTGAGCAGGGCCAGGCCCCCGGCGGCGGCCGTCGCCGCGCACCAGGCGCCGCACAGGCCGTCGATGCCCACCAGGCTGTTCTCGACCGCGTCGGCCATGATGCCTTCGGCCACCAGCGAGGACGGCTCGCCCAGCAGCTGGTTGTCGTGCAGCTCGCGGCACCAGGCGCCGACCGCTTCGACGGGTGTCTCGGCGTCGAACTGCGAGAGGTAGGTGCCGCCGTGGTAGTCGAGGACCAGGGTGAAGAGCGACACGCTTGATCCTCCTCTAGCCGCGGGCCAGGCCAAGCTGGACGACGTTGGTGCGTTCGGTGCGGAAGCCCGCCTCGCAGTAGCTGAGATAGAAGTGCCAGAGCCGGCGGAAGCGCTCGTCGAAGCCCAGCGGGCGGATCTGGTCCCAGGCCGCCTCGAAGCGCCGGGCCCATTCGGCCAGGGTGTCGGCGTAGTCCTGGCCGAAGCGCCGCACGCCGTCCCACGAAAGGCCGGCCTTGTCGGTCTCCTGCCGCAGCCGCGTCTCGCTGGGCAGCATGCCGCCCGGGAAGATGTAGCGCTGGATGAAGTCGGTGTGCCGGCGATAGCTGTCGAACAGCTCGTCCTTGATGGTGATGATCTGCAGGCCGGCGCGGCCGCCGGGGGTGAGCACGTCGTGGATCTTGCCGAAATAGGTGGGCCAGTACTCCTCGCCGACGGCCTCGAACATCTCGATCGAGGCGACGCCGTCGAACTTGCCCTGCACGTCGCGATAGTCGATCAGCCGGATGTCGGCCTTCTCGGCCAGGCCCTGGTCGAACAGGCGCTTCCTGGCGAAGTCGTGCTGGGCGGGCGAGATGGTGATGCCGGTGACCTTGGCGCCGACCTCCCTGGCCGCGTACTCGGCGAAACCGCCCCAGCCGCAGCCGATCTCCAGCACGTGCTTGCCGGGCGCCAGACCGATGGACTGGGCCAGGGCCTCGTACTTGCGGGTCTGGGCAACGTCGAGCGAAGAGGCCGGGTCCTTGTCGTAGAGGGCCGACGAATAGGTCATCGTCCGGTCCAGCCACTGGGAATAGAAGGCGTTGCCCAGGTCGTAGTGGGCGTGGATGTTGCGCTTGGAGCCGCTGCGGTCGTTGCGGTTCATCCAGTGGAAGATGACGTTGATCAGGTGCATGACGGGATTGCCCCGCACCAGCGCCGCCAGCTTGTCGAAGTTCAGCGCGAACGCGGTCAGCACCGCCGACAGGTCGGGCGTGTCCCACTCGCCGGCCATGTAGCCCTCGGCGAAGCCGATGTCGCCCGAGGCGAAGGCGCGGCGGATGAAGCGGTAGTCGCGCACGTGGACCACGGCGTCGGGGCCGGGGGTCTTGCCGTCGATGCGCAGGGGCTTGCCCGAAGGCAGGACGAAGGTCAGGGAGCCGATCGCCCAGTTCTCGACGGCGATACGCAGCGCCGTGCGGAAGGCCGGCGGGGCGGCCCGGAGATCTTCGTCTCGCCACGAGGCGGGCAAGGTGTCGGTCATCAGCGCTCCCAATCCCTTGTGCGGGACAAGTAAGACCCCCGAAAGCCGAACTGTAAATGGGGCTGGCGAGCATCGCTCGCCAGGGGATCATTCGTCGCCGGGGTCTGCGCGCAGCTGGCGGTAGGCCTCCAGCGCCGCGGCCCGGGCGCGGGGATGGTCGACGATCGGCTTGCCGTAGACGGCCCTGGCGCCGGCGCTCAGCCGTTCGGGCGCGGTCCACGGCTGGTGGACGACCTCGGCCGGCAGGTTGGCCAGTTCCGGGATCCAGCGTTTGACGTAAGTCCCCTTGGGATCGAACTTTTCGCCCTGGCCGATCGGGTTGAAGATCCGGAAGTAGGGCGAGGCGTCGGCGCCGCTGCCGGCCACCCACTGCCAGTTGCCGACATTGTTGGCGAGGTCGGCGTCGACCAAAGTGTCCCAGAACCAGGCCTCGCCCTCGCGCCAGTCGACCAGCAGGTGCTTGATCAGGAACGAGGCGGTGATCATCCGCACACGGTTGTGCATGAAGCCCGTGGCCCAGAGCTCTCGCATGCCCGCGTCGACCAGCGGATAGCCGGTGCGCCCTTCGGTCCAGGCCTCGAAGCCGCGCGGGTTCCGCGACCAGGGGAAGGCGTCGAACTCGGGCCGGAAGTTCTTGGTCGGCAACTCCGGCCAGTTGAACAGGATCGCGTGGTTGAACTCGCGCCAGCCCACCTCCGACAGGAACTTCTCGATCTCGCCGTGCGGGGCGTCGCCGGCCTCGGCGGCGTTGCGGGCGGCGGTCCAGACCTGGCGGGGGCCGATCTCGCCGAAGTGCAGGTGGGGAGAGAGGCGCGAGGTCGCCTCCAGGCCCGGAACGTCGCGACCCTCGCCGTAGCCCTCGACCGGCCCCGACAGGAAGTCGTCCAGCCGCGCCAGCGCGCCGGCCTCGCCTGGCGTCCAGATCGAAAAGCCCTTCGACCAGTCGGGCTTGCGCGGATGCAGGTCCCAGCCGTCCAGCGCGTCGCTGTGGGGCCAGTGCTCGGGCGCTTCCAGCCGCTTGGGCGGCGCCTCGGCCTCGACATGGGTCAGGTGCGCGCGGGCCGCCCGCCAGTAGGGGGTGAAGACCTTGTAGGGCTGCTTGGAGCCGTTCACGACGGTCCAGGGCTCGTTCAGCAGGCCGGCAAGGCAGCTTTCGACGACCACGCCGTCGGCCTTCAGCGCCGTCTTGATCTGCGCGTCGCGCTCGATGGCGGCGGGCTCGTACAGGCGGTTCCAGGCGACGCCGGCCGCGCCGGCGTGGACGATCGCGTCCTTGAGCACCTCCTGAGCGGGGCCGCGCCGCAGGATCAGCCTGGAGCCGATCGCCTTCAGGCTCTCGGAGAGCGCCCGCAGCGACTTGTCGAGCCACCACAGCGAGGCCGCGCCCATCGGCCGCACGCCGCTGGTCTCGTCGAGGATATAGAGGGGGATCACCGGCCGACCCGTGTCGGCGGCGGCTTTCAGCGCCGGATTGTCGGCCAGGCGCAGGTCGTTGCGCAGCCACACGATGACGGGTCCGGGGACGCCTGGATCGATCCGCACTTGCACCTTTCCGCCGTTGGGGCCACCTGTGGGGCCAATTCAGCGCCCACCCTTATTCGGAAGTTCCGCCTTGAGTCAGCCCGTCGCCCCCAACGCCGTCGTCGAAGTGAAGACGGAGACCGGCAAGGCCATCCGTATCGGCAACGCCGAGCGCCTGACCCTCATCGCCGGTCCGTGCCAGATGGAGAGCCGCCAGCACGCGCTGGAGACGGCCCACGCCCTCAAGGAGATCGGCGAGCGCCTGGGCGTCGGCCTGATCTACAAGACCAGCTACGACAAGGCCAACCGCACCTCGGCCACGGCCGCGCGCGGCATCGGCCTCTATGACAGCCTGCCGATCTTCCAGGAGATCCGCGAGGTCACCGGCCTGCCGACCCTGACCGACGTGCACGAGATCAGCCACTGCGACCCCGTCGCCGAGGCCGTCGACGTGATCCAGATCCCGGCCTTCCTGTGCCGCCAGACCGACCTCTTGCTGGCCGCCGCCAAGACCGGCCGGGCGATCAACATCAAGAAGGGCCAGTTCCTGGCCCCGTGGGACATGAAGAACGTCATCGCCAAGGTGACCGGCGCGGGCAACCCCAACGTCATGGCCTGCGAGCGCGGCGCGTCGTTCGGCTACAACACCCTGGTGTCGGACATGCGCAGCCTGCCGATCATGAAGGAGATCGGCTGCCCGGTGGTGTTCGACGCCACCCACAGCGTGCAGCAGCCGGGCGGGCAGGGCACCTCGTCGGGCGGCCAGCGCGAGTTCGTGCCGGTTCTGGCCCGCGCCGCCGTCTCGATCGGCGTGGCCATGGTGTTCATGGAAACCCACCCCGACCCCGACCACGCTCCGTCGGACGGCCCCAACATGGTGCCGCTGAGCCAGTTCGAAGGCCTGGTGGCCGAACTGCTGGAGTTCGACGCCCTGGCCAAGCGCAAGCTGGCGGCATAGCCGTTTCCCTTCTCCCCCTGCGGGAGAAGGTGTCGGCGAAAGCCGACGGATGAGAGGTCGATAGACATCGGCCGCCTAGCGACGAGAAGCAGCGGATGAGGCGGCGCGACCCCTCATCCGACCTCCTTCGGAGGCCACCTTCTCCCGCAAGGGGAGAAGGGCTCGCTATTGCCCGCTCCGTCCCCTGTGCCATAACCCGCCCATGTCCAGACGCATCGTTCTCGTCACCGGCGGCGCCGGGTTCATCGGCTCCAACATCGTGGCCAAGCTCTGCGAGGATCCGTCGCTGGACGTCGTGGTCTGCGACTGGCTGGGCCAGGCGGGCGAGGGCAAGTGGCGCAACATCGCCAAGCACCCGATCGCCGACTTCGTCGCGCCCGAGCAGATGTTCGACTGGCTGGCCGAGCGCGGCGCCGAGGTCGAGCTCGTCATCCACATGGGCGCGATCTCTTCGACGACCGAGCCGGACGCCGACCTGATCGTGCAGTCCAACTTCGTGCTGTCGCGCGACATCTGGCGGTGGTGCGCCAGGAACGGCGTGCGCCTGATCTACGCCTCGTCGGCCGCCACCTATGGCGACGGCACGCTGGGCTTCGACGGCAAGGACGACATCGACACCCTGATGGGCCTGCGTCCGCTGAACGCCTACGGCTGGTCCAAGGCGCTGTTCGACGTGTTCGCCGTGCGCGAGGCGGCTCGCGGCCACGCCCCGCCGCAGTGGGCGGGCCTGAAGTTCTTCAACGTCTATGGCCCCAACGAGGACCACAAGGGCGGCATGAAGTCGGTGGTCTGCCAGATCTGGCCGAAGATCCAGGCGGGCGAGGGCGTGCGCCTGTTCAAGTCGCACCACCCCGACTACGAGGACGGCGGCCAGCTGCGCGACTTCGTCTATGTGCGCGACGTGGCCGACGTGATCGCCTGGCTGGCCAAGAGCCCGCACGTGAACGGCGTCTACAACCTGGGTTCGGGCCATGCGCGCTCGTTCAAGGACCTGGCCGAGGCCACCTTCGCCGCTGTCGCCCGCGAGCCGGACATCACCTATTTCGACATGCCCGAGGTGCTGCAGGGCAAGTACCAGTACTTCACGCAGGCCGACATGAGCCGCCTGCGCGCGGCCGGCTACAACGCGCCGATGACCTCGCTGGAGGACGGCGTGGCCGACTATGTGGCGGGTTTCCTGAACACCGACGATCCCTATCGCTGACGCGCGCTTCGGTTGACCAAGGGGCACGCTTGCGGACCCCTGCCGTGCGCGTAACCTGAACCCTGATAAGTCGCCGAGACAGGCGTCGGTCAGGGAGTGGAACATGGTCGGCATCGCCGCCTGGGGCGCCTATGCGCCGCGTCTTCGCCTCAGCCGCAAGGCCGTCGTCGCCGCCAACGCCTGGGTCGCGCCCGGCCTGGCGGGCAAGGCCAGGGGCGAACGGTCCATGGCCAACTGGGACGAGGACGCCCTGACCATGGCCGTCGAGGCCGCCCGCGACGCCCTGGGCCCCGAAGACGAGGGCAGGGCGGCGATCGAGGCGGCGATCTTCGCCTCGACGACCGCGCCCTTCGCCGATCGCCAGAACGCCGGGATCCTGGCCGCGGCCCTGACGCTGGAGACCTCGATCGCCTCGGCCGACGTCACCGGCTCGCAGCGGTGCGGCCTGACCGCGCTGGGCCAGGCGCTGGACGCCGCCGCTTGCGGCAAGCGGGTGCTGGTGGCCGCGGGCGAGCACCGCCGGGCCCGCGCCGCCTCGCCCCAGGAGCTGGATTTCGGCGACGCGGCGGCCGCCTTCGTCGTCTCGCCGGACGGCGGAGCGGCCACCTTCCTGGGCCGAGGCACGGTCACCGACGACTTCGTCGACCACTTCCGCGGTTCGGACGCCCAGTTCGACTATGCCTGGGAGGAGCGGTGGATCCGCGACGAGGGGATCGTCAAGCTCGTGCCGCCCGCCGTGCGCGCGGCCCTGGACGCGGCGGGGCTGGACGCCGCCGCCGTCGACCATTTCTGCTTTCCGTCGGTGTTCGCCGGCATGGGCGCGACCCTGGCCAAGACGCTTGGGATCAGGCCCGAGGCGGTGCGCGACACCCTGGGTCTGCAACTGGGCGAGGCCGGTTGCGCGCACGGCCCGCTGTTGCTGGCCCACGCGCTGGAAGAGGCCCGGCCCGGCGAGGTGGTGCTGGTCGCCCAGTTCGGCCAGGGCGCCGAGGCGCTCGTCTTCCGCGTCGGGGAGGCGAGCGTGCGCCCCGCGCGCGGCGTGACCGGATCGCTGGCCGACCGCCAGGAGGAGACCAACTACCTGAAGTTCCTGGTCTTCAACGACCTCGTCGAGTGGGACCGGGGCATGCGGGCCGAGAAGGACAACAAGACGGCCCTGACCACGCTCTATCGCAACCGCGACCAGATCCTGGGCCTGGTCGGCGGCCGCTGCCGCGAGACCGGCGTCGTGCAGTTCCCGCGCACCCGCATCTCGGTGGCGCCCAACAACCCCGCCGTCGACACCCAGGAGCCCTACCGTTTCGCCGAACGCGCCGCGCAGGTGCTGACCTATTCGGCCGACTACCTGACCTTCTCGATGAGCCCGCCAAACCACTACGGCATGGTCGTCTTCGAGGGCGGCGGCCGGATCATGCTCGACATCACCGACGTCGCGCTCGGCGAGGTCGAGACCGGCCTGCCGGTGAAGATGGTCTTCCGCATCAAGGACCGCGACGAGAAGCGCGGCTTCGTCCGTTACTTCTGGAAGGCCGCGCCCGACCGTGYGGCGGTGGCGGCGGCTTCGGCCCGGGCGGCGGAGTAGGGCGGTGTCAGAGCGCGCGCTTGACGTCTGTGGCGGCGAAGTCCTCGCCCTTGAACAGCAGCGGCAGGTCGCGCGCCCTGGCCAGGGCGTAGGCGAAGCAGTCGCCGAAATTCAGGCCGTGGCGGCCTTGGCGATATCTGTCGTAGGCGTCTTTGGCTATCGCCAGCTGTTCCTCGTCGAAGGCCTCGGTGATCACGTCGAGTTCCGACAGGAACCGCTCTACTACTTCGACGTCACCCCTGCGGTGCAGGCAGACGGCGTGGAGTTCGAGGCGCGTGCTCGCCGAGATCAGCACGCTGTTCGCCACGGAGACAGCCCGCATGAAGTCTTCGGCTTCAGGCTCATCCCAGATGATGGCCAGAACCGCCGAGGTATCGAGGACGATCATTTTGGCAAGCCGTATTCATCATACAGGATGTCGTCGGGGTCGCGCGGGTCGAGTACGGGAAGCTTCGCGCTCCGCTCCTGCAGCATGCGCATGAAAGCCATCTTCTCTTCGGGCGTGCGTGGCTTGGCGGATGTGCGCTCGAGGCGTTCACGCAGGGCTACGACGACGGCTTCGGTCAGGGTTTCCCCCGTCCGTTCCGTCAGTTGTCGGGCCAGTCGGTCGGCCTCGGCGTTGCGGATATAGAGGCTCATGGCCCTGTATATACACCCGATCAATACGCCCGAGAAGGCGAGCTAGGGAGAGACCCCAATGGCCAGCGGCATTCGCGACAAGGTCGCCATTCTCGGCATGGGCTGCAGCAAGTTCGGCGAGCGCTGGGACGCCGGACCCGACGACCTGATGGTCGAGGCCTATGTCGAGGCCATGGCCGACGCCGGGATCGAGGCCAGCCAGCTGGACGCGGCCTGGTTCTCGACCCACATCGACGAGATCGGCACGGGCAAGGGCGGCACGCCGCTGTCGATCGCCCTGCGCCTGCCCAACATCGCCGTCACCAGGGTCGAGAACTTCTGCGCCTCGGGCTCGGAAGCCTTCCGCGGCGCGGTCTACGCCGTCGCCGCGGGCGCGGCGGACATCGCGCTGGCCGTCGGCGTCGAGAAGCTGAAGGACACCGGCTATGGCGGCCTGCCGTTCGGGGCGCCGGGCACGCTGGCGCCGCAGGTCATGCCCAACGGCTCGGCCCCCGGAAACTTCGCCCAGCTGGCCAGCGCCTATCGCGCCAAGCACGGGGTGTCCAAGGAGGACCTCAAGCGCGCCATCGCCCACGTCTCGGTCAAGAGCCACGCCAACGGCGCCAAGAACCCCAAGGCCCACCTGCGCAAGCCCATCACCGAGGAGCAGGCGCTGAAGGCCCCGATCATCGCCGAGCCCCTGGGCCTGTTCGACTGCTGCGGGGTTTCCGACGGCGCGGCCGCGGCCATCGTCACGACGCCCGAGATCGCCCGGGCGCTGGGCAAGCATGACCTCGTCACGGTCAAGGCGCTGCAGCTGTCGGTCTCCAACGGCTACGAGAGCCAGTACAACGGTTGGGACGGCAGCCATTTCCACACCGCCCGCATCGCCGCCGGCAAGGCCTACAAGGAGGCCGGCATCGAGCGCCCGCGCGAGCAGATCTCGATGATGGAGGTGCACGACTGCTTCTCGGTGACCGAGCTGGTGACCATGGAGGACCTGTTCATCTCGGCCGAAGGGCGCGGCTGGCGCGACGTGCTGGACGGCTTCTACGACGCCGACGGCGCGGTGCCGTGCCAGATCGACGGCGGCCTCAAATGCTTCGGCCACCCGATCGGCGCGTCGGGCCTGCGGATGCTCTACGAAATGTACCTGCAGCTGCAGGGCAGGGCGGGCGAGCGGCAGTTGCGCGACCCCGTTCTGGGCATGACCCACAACCTGGGCGGCGCGCCGGCCAGCAATGTCTGCTCGGTCGCCATCATCGGGCGGGAAGGGGCGTAGTGCGACGCCCCGACCTGGTGTAGTCGAGAGGCATGTCGGGACGCTTCAAGGGCTTCAAGCGCTGGATCTTCGCCGGATGCGTCCTGGTGCTGGGGCTCGTCCTGACGGCGGCGTTCTACTGGCGATACGACATCCTGCGCACGACGCTGGATCCGAAGGTTCCGTTCCAGACCTACGACCCGCCGCCGGCCCCCAACTATGCCGACCCGGCCGCCTGGGCGCTGCTGCCGCGGGGCGCGACGGGCATGGACCGCGCCGCCGACGTGTTCTTCGTCCACCCGACCACCTTCGACGGCGGGCGCGACTGGAACGCGCCCTTCGACCAGCCCAAGGCCAATCGCTATCTCAACCGGGTGGTGCTGCCCAACTACGCCGCGCCGTTCTCGCGGGTCGGGCGGATCTTCGCGCCGCACTACCGCCAGGCCAGCCTCTATACCTTCCTGACGCTGCGCGACGACGCCCGCGAGGCCCGCCGCTTCGCCTATGGCGACGTGCGCGACGCCTTCCGCGCCTGGCGCGACCGCTACGACCAGGGCCGGCCGCTGGTGCTGGTCGGGGTGGAGCAGGGCGGCGGCCTGCTGGCCCGCCTGGTGGCCGAGGAGATCGCGCCCAACCCCGCGCTCAAGGCCCGCCTGGCCGGCGTCTATCTGATCGAGACCGCCGTGCCGGCCGACGAGTACGGCCCTGGCGCGTCGGTTCCGGCCTGCGCGCGTCGCGACGAGGCCGGCTGCGTGGTGGCCTGGGCCTCGCTGACCGACGGCGACTTCCAGAAGGCCCAGGAGTGGCTGGGTCGCTCGTTGACCTGGCGGGGTAGCGACCAGCTGGAAAACCTGAACGGCCGCAAGCCGCTGTGCGTCAATCCGCTGCTGGGCGCCAGGACCGAGGAGAGGGCCCCCGCGCGCCTCAACCTGGGTTCGGTCAACGCCACGGGCCTGGAGTGGGGCGCCCGCCCGGCCTTCCTCAAGCGCCAGGTCTGGGCCCAGTGCGAGAACGGCCTGCTGCACACCGGCCGGCCCAAGTCGGCCTCGCTGCGCGACACCGGCTCGTGGACCGATCGCCGCAAGGTCGACGGCTACAACCTGTTCTGGGCCGACATCGAGGCCGACGCGGCCGCCCGGGTGGCCGCGCTCGAAAAGCGCGAGCCGCCGGTGATCAGGGCCTCGCAGCCCTAGGACGTTGCGGAACCTCTTTTTCGAAGGGGCTCAAGGGCCCGCGCTGCGGTGCGGCAGCGGACGATTTTACCACCAAGCCCACGGCCAAGCCGCCGATCTTGCCTCCGGCGCGCTCCGCTCAGCTTGTTTTTCTGCAGCTCCACCACCACGGCGCGACTTGTCGCCGCTGGAAGGCGAGCGCGCTTGAACCGCGTCGCAAAAGGTCCACATAAATAACGACCATCCGCCCAGTCCCGGGCGGACGGACTGTACGACTCAGGCGCATCGTCTGAAGTGACGGCAGTCCGCATGGCAAGGCGCGGGTTCTCGCGCCGGCCGGGAGTGAAAATATGTCTGAGATCCGTACGCTTCCTGTGTTGCCCCTGCGGGATATCGTTGTGTTCCCGCACATGGTGGTTCCGCTGTTCGTGGGCCGCGACAAGTCGGTTCGCGCCCTCGAGGAAGTGATGCGCGGCGACAAGCAGATCCTGCTCGTCACCCAGAAAAACAGCGCCGACGATGATCCGGCTCCGACCGACATCTATGATGTCGGCGTGCTGGCCACCGTGCTGCAGCTGCTGAAACTGCCCGACGGCACCGTCAAGGTGCTGGTCGAGGGCAAGGGCCGCGCCGCGGTCGTGCGCTTCACCGATCAGGAGGCCTATTACGAGGCCCAGGTCGGCGAGGTCAGCGAGGACCAGGGCGCGGGTCCCGAGGCCGAGGCGCTGTCGCGCGCGGTCGTCGAGCAGTTCGAGAACTACGTCAAACTCAACAAGAAGGTGCCGCCCGAGGCCCTGGCCGCGATCCCGCAGATCGCCGAGCCGGGCAAGCTGGCCGACAGCATCGCCGCCCACCTGTCGGTGAAGATCGGCGACAAGCAGCACCTGCTGGAAATCTTCGACGTCACCAAGCGCCTGGAGAAGGTCTTCGCCCTGATGGAAGGCGAGATCTCGGTGCTGCAGGTCGAGAAGAAGATCCGCTCGCGCGTGAAGCGCCAGATGGAGAAGACCCAGCGCGAGTACTATCTGAACGAGCAGATGAAGGCGATCCAGCGCGAGCTGGGCGACCCCGACGACTCGCGCGACGAGCTGATCGAGCTCGAGAAGCGCATCAAGAAGACCAAGCTTTCGAAGGAAGCCCGGGCCAAGGCCGAGGGCGAGCTGAAGAAGCTGCGCAACATGAGCCCGATGTCGGCCGAGAGCACCGTGGTCCGGAACTATCTGGACTGGCTGCTGTCGATCCCGTGGGGCAAGGCCAAGGGCAAGAAGATCGATCTCGCCGAGAGCGAGGACATCCTCGACGCCGACCACTACGGCCTGGAGAAGGTCAAGGAGCGGATCCTGGAGTACCTGGCCGTGCAGGCCCGGACCAATTCGCTGAAGGGCCCGATCCTGTGCCTCGTCGGCCCTCCAGGCGTCGGCAAGACCTCGCTGGGCAAGTCGATCGCCAAGGCCACGGGCCGCGAGTTCGTGCGCATGAGCCTCGGCGGCGTGCGTGACGAAGCCGAGATCCGCGGTCACCGCCGCACCTACATCGGCTCGATGCCCGGCAAGGTCATCCAGTCGATGAAGAAGGCCAAGACCACGAACGCCTTCGTCCTGCTGGACGAGATCGACAAGATGGGCAGCGACTATCGCGGCGATCCCGCCTCGGCCCTGCTCGAAGTGCTCGATCCGTCGCAGAACTCGACCTTCGGCGACCACTACCTGGAGGTCGACTACGACCTGTCGCAGGTGATGTTCGTCACCACGGCCAACAGCCTGAACATGCCCCAGCCGCTGCTGGACCGCATGGAGATCATCCGCATCCCCGGCTACACCGAGGACGAGAAGCTGGAGATCGCCAAGCGCCACGTCCTGCCCAAGCTGGCCAAGGATCACGGCCTGAAGGACAGCGAGTTCATCGTGCCGGACGCGGCCATCCGCGACCTGATCCGCTACTACACCCGGGAAGCCGGCGTGCGGTCGCTGGAGCGGGAACTGGGCAACCTGGCCCGCAAGACGGTGCGTGACCTGGCCCGCGAGAAGCTGACCAGCATCACGATCGACGATGCGCGCCTGGCCAAGTACGCCGGCGTCAAGAAGTACCGCTACGGCGAGACCGACGAAGTCGACCAGGTCGGCATCGTCACCGGTCTGGCCTGGACGGAATTCGGCGGCGACATCCTGACCATCGAAGCCGTGAAGATGCCGGGCAAGGGCCGCATGACGGTCACCGGCAACCTCAAGGAGGTGATGAAGGAGTCGATCTCGGCGGCCAACAGCTACGTCCGTTCGCGCGCCACCTCGTTCGGCATCAAGCCGCCGATCTTCGAGAAGACCGACGTCCACGTGCACGTGCCGGACGGCGCCACGCCGAAGGATGGTCCGTCGGCCGGTATCGCCATGGCCCTGGCCATGGTCTCGGTGCTGACCGGCATCCCGATCCGCAAGGACATCGCCATGACCGGCGAGATCACCCTGCGCGGCCGGGTCACGGCCATCGGCGGCCTGAAGGAAAAGCTGCTGGCGGCCCTGCGTTCGGGCGTGAAGACCGTGCTGATCCCGCAGGAAAACGAGAAGGATCTCGTCGACGTGCCGGAGAGCGTGAAGTCGGGTCTCGAGATCATTCCGGTCTCGACGGTCGACGAAGTGCTCAAGCACGCCCTGGTCGGACCGCTGACTCCGGTGGAGTGGAGCGAATCGGAGGAGCCCCTTTCGGGCCCCGCCAAGGCCGACGACGCCGGGGACGACGCAGTTCTTACGCACTGACAGTAACTTATTGTTGATAAGTAGGGCGGCGCGGGATCTTTCCGCGCCGCCTTCGTTTGACGGGGCTTGCGAAGCCCGCATACTTCCACGCGAGCGAAGCGGCGTAAGCTGTTGCAGCGCCGCCGCTTATTGGCTGGGAGACAAAAATGACCACGAAAGCCGAACTCGTCACGGCGATCGCCGAAAAGGCGGGCATCAACAAGAACCAGGCGAAGGACGCTCTGGAAGCTTTCATCGACACCGTCACCACTTCGCTGAAGTCGGGCTCGGACGTGCGTCTGGTGGGCTTCGGCACCTTCAAGGCTGTGACCCGGGCCGCCGGCACCGCGCGCAACCCGCGCACCGGTGAGACCGTCGAGCGTCCGGCCTCGAAGACCGCCCGCTTCCAGGTCGGCGAAGGCCTGAAGACCACCCTGAACGGCTGATCCCGTTTCGGATTCTAAGGGGCGGGACGTTGGACGACGGCCCGCCCTTTTCTATGCGCGCTTCCCATCTCGCCCGACTGCGGCTAGAAGGCGCGACCCTGCGAAAGGGCGGTTAGCTCAGCGGTAGAGCGTCTCGTTTACACCGAGAGGGTCGGGGGTTCGATCCCCTCACCGCCCACCAGGATCTCCAGCGGCGCATGCTGACACCAGGCTGTCAGCGGGCCTTGGGCAGTCTCCCAGGCGTTCGACGCCACAAGGGAGATCGTCATGTCCGTCAAGGGAAGCTGCCACTGCGGCGCCATCCAGTTCGAGGTCGAGGCCGGACCGACCGAACTGACCGACTGCAACTGCTCGTTCTGCACCAAGCGCGGCAATCTGGTCGCCTACTACCAGCCTTCCAGCTTCAAGCTGCTGACCGCTCGCGACCGGGTCTCGACCTATCAGTGGGGCGCGTACATGGGCTCGCACCATCACTGCAGCATCTGCGGCTGCGGAACCCACGGCGAGTTCCCCGACTTCAGCAGCGGCGAGGCCGACTACGACAATCCGCGTATCAGCATCAACGTGCGGCTGCTGGAGAATTTCGACCTTTCGCCGCTGCCGGTGGTCCACCTCAACGGGCGGGATGACTGGTAGGGGGCGGTCATTCAAGATCTGTCATCCCGGCCGGAGGGCCGCGTCAGCGGTCCGCAGAGCCGGGATCTCCCAGGTTTGAGGCGTCGCCGCCTTGGGGGATCCCGGCGCTCCGCTTCGCTACGGCCGGGATGACAATGAAAGTAGCGCTCTAGACCAGCGCCTCCAGCGCCTGGGCCGCGCTGCGGCCCTCGGCGTTGCGGGCGATCCTGGCGCCCAGCGTTCTGGCCGCCTCGCCATAGGCCGGATCGTCCAGAAGCTGACCCAGCGCCTGGGCGATCTTCTCCGGCGAGGCGTCCGGCGCCAGCGTGATGGCCGCGCCGCGGTGGGCGGCGCGCATGGCGTTGTCGTTCTGGTCGCGGCCCATGGGCAGGCACAGCAGCGGAACGCCGGCCATCAGCGGGCGCAGGGTCGAGCCGTGTCCGGCGTGGGTGACGAAGGCGGCGGCCTGGTCCAGCACCGCGCCGTGGGGCGCGCTGCGCACGACCTGTACATGCGGCGGGGCCGCGAACTCGGCGGGATCCAGCGTCGGCCCGGTCGTGACCAGGGCGCGGACGGGCAGGGCGGAAAGGGCGGCGATCACGTTGCGCAGCGTCTGCTCCTGCGCCTGGTAGAGGCTGGAGAACGACACCACGACCAGCGGCGCATCGCCGTCCGGCAGCGCGGCCGGCTGCGCCCAGGCCGGATCGGCGAGATACGGACCGACATGGGCGAACGGGGCGGGCAGGGGATCGGGGGCGAAGTCGAAGGCGGGGCTGGTGGCCAGCAGGATCGCGTGCGCCGCGTCGAACTGCGCGAAGAGATCGTCCAGGGGCGCAAGACCGTGCTCGGCGCGGGCGGCGTTCAGCGCCGGCAGGCCCGACTGGAAGAGACCGCGCGCCATCTGGGCGACCATGGCGTGCATGGCCCGCTCCTGGTCGTCGGCCGCCGGAGCCATGCCCGCGCCGAACGGCGGGGCGCCGGCCAGGTTGGGCAGCGACCAGATGTTGGCCGACAGCAGGGCGAGCCTGGTCCCGCGCGCCTGGGCCGCGACCATCACGCCCAGCAGGAGTTCCTGGGTGACGATCACGTCGGCGGGGAAGACATCCAGCGCGCCCAGCACATCTCGGGCGTAGGCGGCGGACGGGCCGGTCATCACCCGCTCCAGCAGGCGTTCGATCACGGCCATCGGATTGTCGGCTTCGAAGTCGCGCAGGCGATCGTCGTCGCGGGTCTTGCCGGTCTGGAACGGCGCGGTCGTCCAGGCGCGGAACGGAACGCCCAGGGCCCGGGCGTCCTCGGCGTTGGCTGGATCGCTGATCGCCAGCACCTCGTGGCCGCGGGCGATCATGTCGGCGGCGACCAGCAGCAGCGGCTGCACGTGGCCGCCGCCTTCCCAGGTGGTGAACAGAAAACGCGCCATGTCGGATACCCCCGTTTGGCCCCTCGTACGACGGCCCGGGCGTTCAATCCAGGCGAACCGAAATATGGTTTTTGCGCCGATGCGCGACGCGACGTAGGGTGGCGTCGGGCCGCTGGACAACGGCCCAGCTTCGGAGGAACCTCCCGGCGCTCGAGCACCTTATCGCTTGGCGGCCGCGCAAGACGGCTCCTTCTGCAGTAGCGAGGTACGGCGTGATCGATTTGCTGCCCTCTTCCCCGCCGAGCCCGGACGCCGGCGCGCCGCAGGACCAGATCAGATCAGCTTCCGGCCGGCCGGCCCGTCTCATCGACACGACGATGCTCTATGCGCCCCGCAGCGGCGGGGTGCGCCGCTACCTCAACGCCAAGCGGTCCTGGCTGGCCGAGAATCGGCCCGGCGTGCGACACACGCTGGTGGTGCCGGGGCCGCGCGACGCCCATGACGGCCACGGCCGGGTGTCGATCTACGCCGCGCCGCTGCCGTTCGGCGACGGCTATCGCTGGCCGATCGGCAAGACCAGCTGGATGGAACGCCTGATCCGCCAGCGGCCCGACGTCATCGAGGCCGGCGATCCCTACACGCCGGGCCTGGCGGCGCTGAAGGCCGGGGCCGCCCTGGGCGTGCCGGTCGTCGGATTCTGCCACACAGACCTGGGCGCGCTGGCCGCGCTGCATATCGGCGAATGGGCGGAGAAGCCGGTTCAGAAGCGCTGGGCGGCGATTTATCGCCAGTTCGACCAGGCCGTGGCCCCCAGCCATTTCATCGCCGGCCGGCTGATCGAAGCGGGGGTCCGGGACGCCATCGGCCTGCCGTTGGGCGTGGATGTCGACACCTTCCATCCGATGCGGGGCGATCGCGCGGCCCTGCGCCAGCGCCTGGGCCTGACCGACCGCCACCGAATCCTCGTCTTCGCCGGCCGTCCGGCGCGCGAAAAGAAGCTGGACGTGCTGGTCGACGCGGTCGAGCGGCTGGGCGAGCCCTATGTGCTGCTGCTGATCGGGGCCGGCGCGGGCGCGCGGGCCAGCGATCGCGTGATCTGCATGGATTACCAGCGCGACCCGGAGGCCCTGGCCGCCGTGCTGGCCGGCTGCGACGCCTTCGTCCACGCCAACGACAACGAGCCGTTCGGCCTGATCGTGCTGGAGGCCCTGGCCTGCGGCCTTCCAGTGGTCGGCGTCGCCGCCGGCGGGGTCGCCGAAAGCGTCGACGAGCAGGTCGGGGTGCTGGCCCAGGCTTCGGAAGGCGGCGTGTTCGCCGAGGCGGTCGAGGCGCTGTTCTCCCGCGACATGGCGGCCCTGAGCCGCGCCGCGCGCCTGCGGGCCGAAACCCGCCACGGCTGGACGCCGGTGTTCGAGCGGTTGACCGAGATCTATGGCCGGCTCAGCGGCGCGCGGGCCTTCCTCGGCGAAGCGGCCGCGGCGGCCGCTTCGCACTGATGGAAGAAGACAGGCCTTACGCGGCCTTGCGCAGATCTTCGCGCAGGGACGCCAGGATCTCGTAGCTGCGCAGGCGCGCGGCGTGGTCGTGGATCTGCGAGGCGGCCATCACCTCGTCGGCGCCGGTGGCCTCGATCACCGCCCGCAGCTTGGCCGACACGGTCTGGGGCGAGCCGATCGCCGAATAGCGGAAGGTGTTGTTGACGCCGGCCAGTTCGGCGGGCGAGGCCAGGGCGGTGATGTCGTCGACCGGCGGCGGCAGCAGGCCCGGATTGCCCCGACGCAGCGCCAGGAACTGCTGCTGGGTCGAGGTGTGCAGGCGCTGGGCCTCCTCGTCGGTGTCGGCCGCGCAGACCCCGATGCAGATCATGAAGTAGGGCTTGTCGAGCTGGGCCGACGGGCGGAAGCCGCGGCGATAGACCTCGACGGCCTGCATCAGCTGCTCGGGCGCGAAGTGGGCGGCGAACGCGTAGGGCAGGCCCAGCGCCGCGGCCAGCTGCGCGCCGTAGGTGCTGGAGCCCAGCAGCCACAGCGGCACGTCCTGGCCTTCGCCGGGAATCGCGCGCACGGCCTGGTCTTCCGTGGCCGGCTTGAACCAGTGCTGCAGCTCGACGACGTCCTCGGCGAAGCGGTCGACCGAACCCGCATAGCGGCGCAAGGCGCGGATCGTGGCCTGGTCGGTGCCCGGCGCGCGGCCGAGACCCAGGTCGATTCTGCCCGGATGCAGGGCCGCGAGCGTGCCGAAAGCCTCGGCGATCATCAGCGGCGCATGGTTGGGAAGCATGATGCCGCCCGATCCGACCCGGATTTTTTTGGTTCCGGCGGCGACGTGACCAATAACCACGGTTGTGGCGGCGCTGGCGATACCGGGCATGTTGTGGTGCTCGGCCAGCCAATATCTGTGGAAACCTAGCGACTCGGCATGTCGCGCGAGGTCCAAAGTATTGGCGAGCGCTTTACTGACCGTTGTTCCTTGAGGAACCGGCGACAGATCGAGGACGGAAAAAGGGAGATCGGCGGACTGGGTCATGCCCGCTACATCGGGATGCGACCGGTCGGTAACAACCGTCTGGCGACACAATTTGTCGCAGTCGTTCCAGCGGACGCGCGCGCAAACGGCAGCGCTAGGCGCTTAAACGGGCAATTCGAAAAAGTGGGGCAGGGGAAAGTGGCGCGAATGACGGGGCTCGAACCCGCGACCTCCGGCGTGACAGGCCGGCGCTCTAACCAACTGAGCTACATCCGCGTCGCGTAGGGCCGCAAAACCCTACGAAGCGCTCGCTTTTACCTCGGATCGCTGCCTTCCAGAAGAAGGTGGCGCGAATGACGGGGCTCGAACCCGCGACCTCCGGCGTGACAGGCCGGCGCTCTAACCAACTGAGCTACATCCGCATTTGCTGTCCGCCAAGGCGGAAGTGCGACCCGCCGTGCGGCGAGGGGCGTCTGATATGTCGGGCCGAGACTCGTGTCAACGGCCATGTCGCAGAACCTGTGGATGGCTTGCAGTTGCGATCGTTTCTCAATGTGCCCCAGGCGTTTGAAGCGTGGGAAATGCTGGGCTACAACGCGGCCGATTCAAGCCAAGGGCTGTCATGACCGCCTTCCTTCTCCAGTACCTGCCGATCGTGATCTTCATCGGGATCGCGGCTGTTATCGGCATCGTCTTCATGTTGGCCGCCGCCGTGCTCGCGCCCAAGGCGCCGGACCCGGAAAAGCTGTCTGCTTACGAATGCGGCTTCAACGCCTTCGACGATGCGCGCATGAAGTTCGACGTCCGGTTCTACCTGGTGTCGATCCTCTTCATCATCTTCGACCTCGAAGTGGCGTTCCTCTTCCCGTGGGCCGTCACTCTTATGAAGTTGCCTGCCGACGTCGCCGCCTACGCCTTCTGGTCCATGCTGGCCTTCCTGGGCGTTCTGACCGTCGGCTTTATCTACGAATGGAAGAAGGGCGCCCTCGAATGGGAGTGATCGTTCCCGCCAACAGCTCGCCCGTCGTTCCGGCCGGCGCCGCTGGCCGCTCGACCGTGCAGGGCTATGACCCCAAGCTGCACGACGCCTTCTTCGACGGCGTCTCCCAGCAGCTGGCCGACAAGGGCTTCATCACGGCCGCCGCCGACGACCTCATCACCTGGGCCCGCACCGGCTCGCTGATGTGGATGACGTTCGGCCTGGCCTGCTGCGCCGTCGAGATGATGCACTCGGCCATGCCGCGCTACGACCTGGAGCGCTACGGCTTCGCCCCGCGCGCCAGCCCGCGTCAGTCGGACGTGATGATCGTCGCCGGCACGCTGACCAACAAGATGGCCCCGGCTCTGCGCAAGGTCTACGACCAGATGCCCGAGCCCCGCTACGTCATCTCGATGGGCAGCTGCGCCAACGGCGGCGGCTACTATTACTATAGCTACAGCGTCGTGCGCGGCTGCGACCGCGTCGTGCCGATCGACATCTACGTGCCGGGCTGCCCGCCGACGGCCGAAGCGCTCGTCTACGGCGTGCTGCAGCTCCAGAAGAAGATCCGTCGCACGGGGACCATCGAGCGATGAGCCAAGACCTCGAAGCCCTCGGCCAGGCGATCGTCGCCAATTCGGCCGGCGCGATCTCGTCGTATCACGTGGCGTTCGGCGAGCTGAACGTGCTGGGTTCGGCCAATCGCGTGGTCGAGCTGCTGACCTACCTGCGCGACCACCCCGACTACCGCTTCCACCAGCTGGTGGACCTGACGGCGGTCGACTACCCCGAGCGCGCCGCGCGCTTCGACGTGGTCTACCACCTGCTGTCGATGGTGAAGAACGTCCGCATCCGCGTGAAGGTGCAGACCGACGAAGACACCCCGGTTCCGAGCGCCACGCCCGTGTTCCCGGTCGCCGACTGGTTCGAGCGCGAAGTGTTCGACATGTACGGCGTGTTCTTCGAGGGCCACCCCGACCTGCGCCGCATCCTGACGGACTACGGTTTCCACGGCCACCCGCTGCGGAAAGACTTCCCGATGACCGGCTATGTCGAGGTCCGCTACGACGACGAGCTCAAGCGCGTCGTCTACGAACCCGTGAAGATCACCGAGTACCGCGCATTCGACTTCCTCTCTCCGTGGGAGGGCGCCAAGTACGCCCTGCCGGGTGACGAGAAGGCGGAGAAGGCTTAAGTCATGACTGGCACGAACGCTCCCGCCGCGGCGACCGACTTCTTCCGCGACGAACCGACGGTTCCGGCGATCCCGGAGACCCCGGTCCGCAAGTTCAACATCAACTTCGGCCCCCAGCACCCGGCCGCGCACGGCGTGCTGCGTCTGGTGCTGGAGCTCGACGGTGAAATCGTCGAACGCGTCGATCCGCACATCGGCCTGCTGCACCGCGGCACCGAGAAGCTGATGGAAGCGCGCACCTACCTGCAGAACATCCCGTACTTCGACCGCCTCGACTACGTGGCGCCGATGAACCAGGAACATGCGTTCTGCCTGGCGATCGAGAAGCTGCTGGGCGTGGAAGTGCCCAAGCGCGGCCAGATCGTCCGCGTGCTGTTCTGCGAGATCGGCCGCATCCTGAACCACCTGCTGAACGTGACGACCCAGGCCATGGACGTCGGCGCCCTGACGCCGCCGCTCTGGGGCTTCGAAGAGCGCGAAAAGCTGATGATCTTCTACGAGCGCGCCTGCGGCGCTCGTCTGCACGCCAACTACTTCCGTCCGGGCGGCGTTCACCAGGACCTGACCCCGAGCCTGATCGACGACATCGAGAGCTGGGCGAAAGCCTTCCCGAAGGTGTGCGACGACATCGAGGGCCTGATCACCGACAACCGCATCTTCAAGCAGCGCAACGTCGACATCGGCGTCGTGAGCAAGGAAGACGCCTGGGCCTGGGGCTTCTCGGGCGTGATGGTGCGCGGTTCGGGCATCGCCTGGGACCTGCGCCGCAACCAGCCGTACGAGAACTACAACGAGTTCGAGTTCGACATCCCGCTGGGCAAGAACGGCGACTGCTACGATCGCTACCTCTGCCGCATGCAGGAAATGCGCGAGAGCACCAAGATCATCCTGCAGGCCGTGGCCATGCTGCGCGCCACGCCGGGCCCGGTGCTCAGCGAGGACAACAAGGTCAGCCCGCCCCGTCGCGCCGAGATGAAGCGCTCGATGGAAGCCCTGATCCACCACTTCAAGCTCTACACCGAGGGCTTCAAGACGCCGGAAGGCGAGGTCTACGCGGCCGTCGAAGCCCCCAAGGGCGAGTTCGGCGTCTACGTCGTCAGCAACGGCACCAACAAGCCGTACCGCTGCAAGATCAAGGCTCCGGGCTTCTCGCACCTGGCCGCCATGGACTGGATGAACCGCGGCCACCAGCTGGCCGACGTTTCGGCCATCCTGGGTTCGCTCGACATCGTGTTCGGCGAGGTCGACCGATGAGCCTCGAAACCATCGCCCAGGCCCAGCTCGACGCCTACAACGCCCAGGACCTGGACGCCCACTGCGCCCACTTCTCGGACGACGTGGTCGTGGCCGGCCTGAACGGCGAGGTGGCGCGCACGGGCATCGAGGCCTATCGCGCCTTCTACGCCAAGACCTTCGCCGAGTTCCCCAAGAACAACGCCAAGCTGCTGAACCGCATCGTGGTCGGCTCGAACGTGATCGATCACGAGCACGTCGACCGCGGCAACGGCGACGAACCCTTCCAGGTCGCCGCCATCTACACCTTCAAGGGCGACAAGATCGTCCGCGTGGATTTCGCCCGATGAGCGTCCGTCGTCTCGCCAAGGAACAGCCCGAGAGCTTCGCTTTCTCGAAGGAAAGCCAGGCCAAGGCCGACTGGTGGAAAGCCAAGTACCCCGCCGCCCGCAAGCAGTCGGCGGTGATCCCGATGCTGTGGCTGGCCCAGAAGCAGGAGGGCTGGGTGCAGGAGCCCGCGATCCAGGAGATCGCGCGCCAGCTCGAGATGCCGGTCATCCGCGTTCTGGAAGTGGCCACCTTCTACGTGATGTTCCAGCTGGCCCCGGTGGGTAAGACCGCCTTCGTCCAGCTGTGCGGCACCACGCCCTGCCAGCTGCGCGGCGCGCTCGACCTGCGCTCGGTGCTGGAAAAGAAGATCGGCCCGGCCCACTCGGTCTCGGCCGACGGCAAGTTCAGCTGGGAAGAGGTCGAGTGCCTCGGCGCTTGTTGCAACGCCCCCATGGCGGCGATCAACGACTACTACTACGAAGACCTGACGCCGGAGAGCCTGGCCCAGATCCTCGACGACTTCGCCGCGGGCAAGGCCCCGCAGCCGGGCAGCTACGAAGGCCGCAAGGCCTCGGAGCCGAAGGACAAGATCCAGACCCTGACCGACCCGAAGCTGTACGACGGCTCGGCGGCCAAGAAGATCAAGATCCCGAACCTGCCCGAGAAGCCGAAGAAGACCAAGGCGGAGCCCGCCGCCTGATGACCGACGTGGCCGTCCAACAGAAGAAGCGCTTCACGACGATGATCGCCATCGACGTCGTGTGCTTCCTGCTGGCCGGCGCGGCGATCGTCGGCCACGTGGCCATGGGCGTGGGCTGGCTTCTGCCGGTCTTCGTCCTGGCCATCGTCGCGGGCCTGGGCGCCCAGATCTGGTTCGTGGTCGGGTGGCTGAAGGCCACCAAGCCGCAGGACCCGCAAGCGGGGAGGGCGCCATGAGCGACGACCTCGCCGACAAGCGTCGGGCCTACGTCGCCACGATCCGGAGCCTGTACCGCAAGGAACGGGCCTTCGGGTTCCTGGCCAGTCTGGCCGGGGTGCTGCTGCTGATCTGGGGCCGGGAGGTCCCCGGCGCGCCAGCCTGGGCTACGCCCACAGGTCTTTTGGTGATCGGCGCCGGTTGGCTGCTTTTCGCCTATGTCATCGTCCGGCGGACGCGCTATGTCCGCACCCATCCATTCGATCCGCAAAGCTAGAGTCATGGTCGGTATCCTCGAAGACAAGGATCGCATCTTCACCAACCTTTACGGGCTCCAGGACTGGGGTCTGGAAGGTGCGAAGGCGCGCGGTTGCTGGAACGGCACCAAGGATATTCTGGACGCCGGGCGCGACTGGATCATCGAGAACATGAAGAACTCCGGTCTGCGAGGCCGTGGGGGCGCTGGTTTCTCGACCGGTCTGAAGTGGTCCTTCATGCCCAAGGAAGTGAAGGAAGGTCGTCCGCACTACCTCGTCGTCAACGCCGACGAGTCCGAGCCGGGCACCTGCAAGGACCGGGAGATCATGCGGCATGACCCGCACCTCCTGATCGAGGGCTGCCTGATCGCCTCGCGGGCCATGCTGGCCCACGCCTGCTACATCTACATCCGCGGCGAGTACGTCTTCGAGCGCGAGCGCCTGGAAGCGGCGATCAAGCAGGCCTACGAGGCCAAGCTGGTCGGCAAGGACAACATCCACGGCTGGGACTTCGACATCTACGTCCACCACGGCGCCGGCGCCTACATCTGCGGCGAAGAGACGGCCCTGCTGGAAAGCCTGGAAGGCAAGAAGGGCCAGCCGCGCCTGAAGCCGCCGTTCCCGGCCGGCGCCGGCCTCTACGGCATGCCGACCACGGTCAACAACGTCGAGAGCATCGCGGTCGCCGGCACCATCCTGCGTCGCGGCGCCTCGTGGTTCGCGGGCTTTGGCCGTCCCAACAACGCCGGCACCAAGCTGTTCTGCGTCTCGGGCCACGTGAACCTGCCCTGCAACGTCGAAGAAGCCATGAGCATCCCCTTCCGTCAGCTGATGGAAGACCACTGCGGCGGCATCCGCGGCGGCTGGGGCAACCTCAAGGCCGTGATCCCGGGCGGTTCGTCGGTTCCGATGATCCCGGCCGAGCAGTGCGAAGACCTGCCGATGGACTTCGACGCCCTGCGCAACCTGCGCTCGGGCCTGGGCACCGCCGCCGTCATCGTCATGGACAAGTCCACCGACCTGGTCCGCGCCATCGCCCGCCTGTCGTACTTCTACAAGCACGAGAGCTGCGGCCAGTGCACGCCGTGCCGCGAAGGCACCGGCTGGATGTGGCGCGTCATGGAGCGCATGGCCACCGGCGAAGCCGATCCGAAGGAAATCGACACCCTTCTGGACGTCACGACCCAAGTCGAGGGTCACACCATCTGCGCCCTGGGCGACGCGGCCGCCTGGCCGATCCAGGGCCTGTTCCGCCACTTCCGCCACGAGGTGGAGGAGCGGATCGCTTCCTATCGTAGCGGTCGCCTGCACGTGCAGGGCGCCAAGCTGATCGCGGCGGAGTAACGAGAATGGCAATCGCCAAGGTCAACGGCGTCGAGGTCGAGTTCGAACCCGGCATGACGGTTCTGCAGGTCGCGGAACTGGCTGGGGAAGAGATCCCGCGCTTCTGCTATCACGAGCGTCTGAGCATCGCCGGCAACTGCCGCATGTGCCTGGTCGAGGTTAAGCCCGGTCCGCCGAAGCCGCAGGCTTCGTGCGCGCTGCCGGCCGCCGAGGGCCAGGAGATCTTCACCAACACCCCGATGGTCAAGAAGGCCCGCGAAGGTGTGATGGAGTTCCTGCTCATCAACCATCCGCTGGACTGCCCGATCTGCGACCAGGGCGGCGAGTGCGACCTGCAGGACCAGGCCGTCGGCTACGGCCGCGACGACAGCCGCTACGACGAAAACAAGCGCGCCGTCGAAGAGAAGGCCATGGGCCCGCTCATCAAGACCGTGATGACGCGCTGCATCCAGTGCACCCGCTGCGTCCGCTTCATCACCGAAGTCGCCGGCTCGCCGGAGATCGGCCTGATCTCGCGCGGTGAAGACGTCGAGATCACGACCTACCTGGGCGCCGCGGTGACCTCGGAACTGTCGGCCAACGTCATCGACCTGTGCCCGGTCGGCGCGCTGACCTCCAAGCCGTACGCCTTCGAAGCCCGTCCGTGGGAACTGAAGAAGACCGAAAGCATCGACGTGATGGACGCGCTGGGCTCGTCGATCCGCGTCGACGGCCGCGCCAACGCCGTGCTGCGCGTGCTGCCGCGCATCAACGAGGACGTCAACGAAGAGTGGATCTCGGACAAGACCCGCTACGCCGTCGACGGCCTGCAGCGCCAGCGCTTGGACCGTCCGTACGTCCGCGTCGACGGCAAGCTGAAGCCGGCCACGTGGTCGGAGGCTTTCGCCGCCGTCTCGGCCAAGATCAAGGCGACCGCGGCTGAGCGCATCGGCGTCATCGCCGGCGACCTGCAGGACGCCGAAAGCCTGAAGGCGACCAAGGACCTCTTCACCGCCCTGGGCGTGAAGAACCTGGACGCCCGTCAGGACGGCGCCGCCCTGGGCGCCGGTCCGCGCGAAAGCTGGCTGTTCAACTCGACCATCGCCGGCATCGAAGACGCCGACGTCGTCCTGTTCGTCGGCTCCAACCCGCGCCTCGAGGCTCCGGTTCTCAACGCCCGCTTCCGCAAGCAGTGGCTGGCCGGCAAGACCCGCTTCGGCGTCATCGGCGAGCAGGTCGACCTGACCTTCGGCTACGACTACCTCGGCGCCGGCGCCAAGACGCTGTCGGGCCTGGCCAAGGCCAAGAACGACTTCGTCGCCGCCTTCAAGGCCGCCGAGCGTCCCGCGATCATCATCGGCCAGGGCGCCATCGCCCGCGCCGACGGCGCGGCGATCCTCAAGGCCGCCGCCGGCCTCGCCAAGACCTTCAAGGTCGTGCGCGAAGGCTGGAACGGCTGGAACGTGCTGCACACCGCCGCCGCCCGCGTGGCCGGCCTCGACCTGGGCTTCGTCCCGGCCGAGGGCGGTCTGGCCGCCGGCGACATGCTGAAGCCGGGCGCGCTGGACGTGCTGTTCCTGCTGGGCGCCGACGAGTGCGAAAGCGCCGCTTCGGACGCCTTCAAGATCTATCTCGGCACCCACGGCGACGCCGGCGCCCACAAGGCCGACGTGATCCTGCCGGGCGCGGCCTACACCGAAAAGAACGGCCTGTACGTCAACACCGAGGGCCGGGTGCAGATGGGCAAGCGCGCCGTGTTCCCGAAGGGCGAGGCCAAGGAAGACTGGTCGATCCTGCGGGCGCTGTCGGAAACCCTGGGCCACAAGCTGCCGTACGACAGCCTGGACCAGCTGCGCGCCAAGCTGTTCGCCGATCACCCGACCTTCGGCCAGATCGACTTCGCCCCGGGCTCGGTTCCCACCGTGTTCGACCTCGCCGCCGTCGGCGGGGAAGGGGAGGTCTCCGACGCTCCGTTCGAGAGCCCGGTGAAGGCCTTCCACCTGACCAATCCCATCGCGCGCGCCAGCGTGACCATGGCCGAGTGCGCGGCCAACGTCTCGGCCGCCTCCAAGATCGCCGCGGAGTAAGCCGTGAACGAGATCAATCCGCTTCTCTGGTTCGGCCTCACGCTCGGCGGCATCCTGCTGGTCGTGATCTGGGTTCTGCTGAGCCTGGCCTTCCTGCTGCTGGCCGACCGCAAGATCTGGGCCGGCGTCCAGATGCGCAAGGGCCCCAACGTCGTTGGTCCCTTCGGCCTGCTTCAGTCGTTCGCCGACTTCGGCAAGTTCGTGCTGAAGGAAATCGTCATCCCGGCCGGCGCCGACAAGGCCATCTTCCTGCTGGCCCCGCTGATCAGCCTGGTCCTGGGCTTCATCGGCTGGGCCGTGGTGCCGTTCGCGCCGGGCTGGGTCGTCTCCAACCTGAACGTCGGCATCCTCTACCTGCTGGCGATGAGCTCGCTGGGCGTCTACGGCATCATCATGGGCGGCTGGGCTTCGAACTCGAAGTACCCGTTCCTGGGCGCGCTGCGTTCGGCGGCGCAGATGGTGTCGTACGAAGTGTCGATCGGCCTGATCATCATCACGGTGATCCTGCTGGCCGGCTCGATGAACCTGTCGACGATCGTCGAAGCCCAGTCGGGCTGGATCTGGAACTGGAACGTCTTCGGCGGCGGCCTCAAGAACATCGTCCTGCTGCCGGTCATGGTGATCGCCATGGGCATGTTCTACATCTCGGCCCTGGCCGAGACGAACCGCCCGCCGTTCGACCTTCCGGAAGCTGAATCCGAACTCGTGGCCGGCTACCAGGTCGAGTACTCCTCGACCCCGTACCTGCTGTTCATGGTCGCCGAATATTCGAACATCGTTCTGATGTGCGCCATGATCAACGTGCTGTTCTTCGGCGGCTGGAACCCCGGCTTCCCGACGGACTTCATGGCCACCTGGCCGACGTTCGCGGCCAACCTGCTGCTGGCCTTGGTGTTCTACGCCAAGATCTGCTTCTGGTTCTTCATGTTCGCCATGGCCAAGGCCATCGTGCCCCGCTACCGCTACGACCAACTGATGCGCCTGGGCTGGAAGGTCTTCCTGCCGATGTCGCTGGTGCTGGTCGTCCTGGTCGCCGGCTGGCGCGTCTTCTCGCCGGTGGCGGGATGAGGCGTCCGCTCGCCCTGGCCCTGACGGGGCTGGCCCTGGTCTCGACGGGCGCGTGCGCGACCGCCGAGACGGCCGGTTCCTATTCGCTGGGGCGAGGGATCGTGAACTACGACGAGCTGCGTCGGGCCGGCGACAAGTGCCAGGCCGAAGGCGGAACGTTGCAAGCCAAGATGGACGGGGGAGATCCCGCCCAGCTTTCGAACTACACCTGCGTCATTCCGAAGGTTAAGCGGCCATGATGAGTCGTATCACCCAAGCCGTCAAAGGCGTCGCCCTGCTGGACTTCGCAGGCGCCTTCGGCCTGGCCATGAAGTATCTGGTCGCGCCGAAGAAGACCGTGATCTATCCGAACGAGCGCGGCCCGCAGTCGCCTCGTTTCCGGGGCGAGCACGCCCTGCGCCGCTATCCCAACGGGGAAGAGCGCTGCATCGCGTGCAAGCTGTGCGAGGCCATCTGCCCGGCCCAGGCCATCACCATCGAGGCCGAACCGCGCGAGGACGGCAGCCGCCGCACGACCCGGTACGACATCGACATGGTCAAGTGCATCTACTGCGGCCTGTGCCAGGAGGCCTGCCCGGTGGACGCCATCGTCGAAGGCCCGAACATCGAGTTCGCGGTCGAGACGCGTGAAGAGCTCTACTACGACAAGGAAAAGCTGCTCGACAACGGTGACCGTTGGGAGCGGCTGATCGCGAAGAATCTGGAGTTGGACGCTCCGTACCGGTAAACGGTCGGCGCGAATCCGAGGTTGGCGGCGTGCGCTTCGCACGTCGCTGTTATTTGAACTTATCAGGGGAGCACCTGGGCCAATGGCCTTGCAGGCGATAGCTTTCTACTTGCTGGCGTTCGTGACCATTGCGGCGGGTCTTCTCGTCGTCTCGGCCAAGAACCCCGTGCACTCGGTGCTCTTCCTGATCACCGCCTTCTTCTCGGCCGCAGGCCTCTTCGTCCTCCTGGGCGCGGAGTTCCTCGCGATGCTGCTGATCGTCGTCTATGTGGGCGCGGTCGCGGTGCTGTTCCTCTTCGTCGTCATGATGCTCGACATCGACTTCGAAGCGCTTCGGGACGGCTTCGCCCAGTACCTGCCCATCGGCGGTCTGGTCGGCGGCGTCCTGACGATCGAGATGATCATGGTCGCCGTCAGCGTGGCCACCAACGGCGCGGCCGCCAAGAACGCCGCTCCGCTGGCGTCGCCGGGCGGTGTCAGCAACACCGAGGCCATCGGCCGGGTGCTCTACACCGACTACATCTTCTTCTTCCAGGCGGCGGGCCTGGTGCTGCTGGTCGCGATGATCGGCGCCATCGTCCTGACCCTGCGTCATAAGCCGGGCGTGAAGCGCCAGGACATCGGCAAGCAGGTCGCCCGCACGCCCAAGACCGGAATGGAACTCGTGCAGATCAAGCCGGGCGAGGGGATCAGCGAATGATCGGCCTTCCGCATTACCTCATCGTCGCCGCCATCCTGCTGACGATCGGCGTCTTCGGGATCTTCGTGAACCGCAAGAACATCATCGTCATCCTGATGTCGATCGAGCTGATCCTGCTGGCGGTGAACATCAACCTGGTCGCCTTCTCGGCCTACCTGCACAACGTGGTGGGCCAGATCTTCGCGATGTTCGTGCTGACCGTGGCGGCCGCCGAGGCCGCCGTCGGCCTCGCCATCCTGGTGACCTTCTTCCGGAACCGCGGCGACATCGCGGTCGACGACGCCAGCATGATGAAGGGCTGACCCAGTGCAATCGCTCGTCACCATTCTCGTCTTCGCCCCGCTGCTGGGCGCGATCATCGCCGGCCTGTTCGGCCGGCGGATCGGCAACGTCGCTTCGCAAGCCGTCACCACGGGCCTGCTGATCCTGGCCTGCGCGCTGTCGTGGGTCACCTTCAGCCAGTGGACCTGGGGCCACATGGAAGGCTTCACGGTCTCGCTGCTGCCCTTCATCCACGTGGGCGACTTCATCGCCAACTGGTCGATCCGCATCGACGCCCTGTCGGCGACCATGCTGATCGTGGTCACGACCGTCTCGGCGCTCGTGCACATCTATTCCTGGGGCTACATGGCCGAGGACGACAGCAAGCCGCGCTTCTTCGCGTACCTGTCGCTCTTCACCTTCGCCATGCTGTCGCTGGTCACCGCCGCCGACTTCATGCAGCTGTTCTTCGGCTGGGAAGGCGTGGGTCTGGCCTCGTACCTGCTGATCGGCTTCTGGTTCAAGAAGCCGTCGGCCAGCGCGGCCGCCATCAAGGCCTTCGTCGTCAACCGCGTCGGCGACTTCGGCTTCGCGCTCGGCATCATGACCGTCTACTGGGCGTTCGGCACGATCAACTTCGCCGAGCTGTTCCCGATGATCCAGGCGGGCGCCGCCCGCAGCTGGGAGTTCGCCGGCCACCAATGGCCGCTGGTCGACATCGCCTGCTTCCTGCTGTTCATCGGCGCGATGGGCAAGTCGGCGCAGTTCTTCCTGCACACCTGGCTTCCTGACGCCATGGAAGGCCCGACCCCGGTGTCGGCGCTGATCCACGCGGCCACCATGGTGACCGCCGGCGTCTACATGCTGTGCCTGCTGTCGCCGATGTTCGAATACGCCCCGGTGACCAAGAACATCGTCACGGTCATCGGCGCGGTGACGGCTCTGTTCGCCGCCACGGTCGGCCTGACCCAGAACGACATCAAGCGCGTGATCGCCTACTCGACCTGCTCGCAGCTGGGCTACATGTTCTTCGCGGCCGGCGTCGGCGCCTATCAGGCGGCCATGTTCCACCTGTTCACGCACGCCTTCTTCAAGGCGCTGCTGTTCCTGGGCGCCGGTTCGGTGATCCACGGCATGCACCACGAACAGGACATGCGTCGCTACGGCGCCCTGGCCAAGATGCTGCCGGTGACCTTCATCGCCATGACGATCGGCACGATCGCCATCACGGGCCTCGGCTTCCCGCCGCTGCACCTGGGCTTCGCCGGCTTCTACTCGAAGGACACCATCATCGAAGCCGCGTTCGCCGCGGGCGGCCACAACCAGATCGCCATGTTCGCGTGGGTGATCGGCGTGCTGGTCGCGGGCCTGACCTCGTTCTACTCGTGGCGCCTGGCCTTCTTCACCTTCAACGGCAAGGCTCGCTGGGGTCACGACGATCATGGTCATGACGCTCACGCGGCTCACGGCCACGACGATCACGCGCACGCCGCCCATGGTCATGACGACCACGCCCACGGCGCGCACCACGATCACGGTCACGACGACCATGGCCACGGCCATGATCACAAGCCGCACGAAAGCCCGGTGGTGATGCTGTTCCCGCTGGTCGTGCTGGCCCTGGGCGCGATCTTCGCCGGCTTCTTCTTCGTCGACTTCTTCGTGGGTCACCACGAGGCCGAGTTCTGGCGCGGCGCCATCGCCACGGCCCCTGGCAATCACGTGCTGCATGAAGCGCACGAGGTCGCCAACTGGGTGAAGTGGAGCCCGCTGATCGCCTCGCTGATCGGCCTGGCCATCGCTATCTACGTCTACCTGATCAAGGGTGACGAGCGCCTGGGCCTGAAGCTCGCCGAGCGCAAGGGTCCGCTGTACGTGTTCTTCTACAACAAGTGGTTCTTCGACGAGCTCTACGACGCCACCTTCGTGCGCGCCGCCAAGTTCCTCGGCGACCTGTTCTGGAAGGGCGGGGACCAGAAGATCATCGATCGCCTGGGTCCCGACGGCGTCAGCGCCGTCTCCTACGCCGTCGGCCGCAAGACGGGCAAAGCCCAGACCGGCTACGTGTACCACTACGCTTTCGTCATGCTGCTCGGCGTCGCCGGCCTGCTGACGTTCGCCCTTTACGCATTCCGTTGAGGACGGATCGATGACCGGCCTGCTCAGCCTTACGACCTTCGCTCCGCTCGTCGGCGTGGCCCTGATCCTGGCGGCCCGCGCCGCCAAGGGGACGGGCGCGGCCACCGACGCCCTGGCCAAGTGGATCGCGCTCGCGACCACGCTGGTGACCTTCGCCCTGTCGCTGGTGGTCACCCTCCAGTTCGACGCCAAGAACCCGGGCTTCCAGTTCGTGGAAGACTTCGCCTGGTTCGCCGGCCTGCACTACCGCATGGGCGTCGACGGCATCTCGGTGCTGTTCGTCCTGCTGACCGCCTTCCTGCTGCCGATCTGTATCGTGGCCAGCTGGAAGTCGGTCGAGAAGCGCGTCGTCGAATACCTGATCGCCTTCCTGGTCCTCGAGACCCTGGTGATCGGCGTGTTCTGCGCGCTGGACCTGGTGCTGTTCTACCTCTTCTTCGAAGGGGGCCTGGTGCCGATGTTCCTGATCATCGGCATCTGGGGCGGCAAGCGGCGGATCTACGCGGCCTACAAGTTCTTCCTCTACACGCTGCTCGGCTCGGTGCTGATGCTGGCGGCCATCCTGGCGATGATCTCGATCGCCGGCACCTCGTCGATCCCCGAGCTGATGGCCTTCAAGTTCGCCCCGTGGCTGCAGACCTGGCTGTGGCTGGCCTTCTTCGCCTCGTTCGCGGTGAAGATGCCGATGTGGCCGGTGCACACCTGGCTGCCTGACGCCCACGTGGAAGCCCCGACGGCGGGTTCGGTCATCCTGGCCGGCATCCTGCTGAAGATGGGCGGCTACGGCTTCATGCGCTTCAGCATCCCGATGTTCCCGCACGCTTCGGAGCTGTTCCAGCCCCTGGTGTTCGCGATGTCGGCCATCGCCATCGTCTACACCTCGCTGGTCGCCTTCCGTCAGACCGACATCAAGAAGCTGATCGCCTACTCGTCGGTGGCCCACATGGGCTTCGTGACCATGGGCATCTTCTCGGGCAACGCCGCGGGCGAGCAGGGCGCTCTGTTCCAGATGCTGAGCCACGGCGTGATCTCCGGCGCGCTCTTCCTCTGCGTCGGCGTCGTCTACGACCGCATGCACACCCGCGAGATCGCCTTCTACGGCGGTCTGACGGCCCGCATGCCGCACTACGCCTTCGTGTTCCTGCTGTTCACGATGGGCAATGTCGGCCTGCCGGGCACCTCGGGCTTCGTCGGCGAAATCCTGACGATGACCGGCGTCTACCAGGCCTCGACCTGGACGGCGATCGTGTCGGCCACGGGCGTGATCCTGTCGGCGATGTACGCCCTGACGCTGTACCGCCGCGTCATGTACGGCGAGATCGTCAACCCGGAACTGAAGACGATCACCGACCTCGACGCGCGCGAGATCCTGCTCTTCGTGCCGCTGATCATCATGACCCTGGTGCTCGGCATCTATCCTAATCTTGTGTTCAACCTGACCGCGTCGTCCGTCGACGGGCTCGTCGGCGCCTGGCGCGCCGCCGTGGGCGGGTGAGGGATCCCATGACGTTCTCCGCCAACATCTCCCTCGTTCTGCCGGAACTGGTCCTGGGCGTCTCGGCCCTGGTCCTGCTGGTCTGGGGCGCCTTCTCCAAGAAGACCACGCCGGTCTTCACGGGCGCCTCGGTGCTGGCGCTGCTGGCCGCCGCCGTCCTGGCGGCGATCGGCCCGCACGGCCACGCCTTCAACGGCGTCTACTCGGCCGACGCCGCCGCCAGCTACGCCAAGGTGGCGATCTTCCTGTTCAGCGCCGTGGCCGTCGTGCTGGGCGACCGCTGGCTCGCCGCCCGCGGCGACCAGAAGTTCGAGTTCCCGGTCCTGGTCGTGCTGTCGGCCGTCGGCATGGGCGTCACCGCCTCGGCCGGCGACCTGATCAGCCTCTATATCGGCGTCGAGCTGCAATCGCTGGCCCTGTACGTCCTGGCGGCCTTCCGCCGCGACGACGCCAAGGCCTCGGAAGCGGGCCTGAAGTACTTCGTGCTGGGCGCGCTGTCGTCGGGCATCCTGCTGTACGGCGCCTCGCTGATCTACGGCTTCGCCGGTTCGACCCGCTTCGCCGACATCGCCGCCGCCTCGCACGGCGCTCACGGCCTTGGCCTGCTGTTCGGCCTGATCTTCGTGATCTGCGGCCTGGCGTTCAAGGTTTCGGCCGCGCCGTTCCACATGTGGACCCCGGACGTCTACGAGGGCGCCCCGACCCCGGTCGTGGGTTTCTTCGCCGCCGCGCCGAAGCTGGCCGCCATGATGATGTTCGCCCGGGTGCTGGGCGACGCCTTCCCCGACGCCGTGGCCCAATGGCGCCAGGTGCTGATCATCGCCGCCCTGCTGTCGGTGTTCGTCGGCGCCTTCGCGGGCCTGGCCCAGACCAACCTCAAGCGCCTGTGGGCCTACTCCTCGATCGCCAACGTCGGTTACGCCCTGCTGGGCGTCGCCACCGGCGGCGAAGTGGGCCTGCACTCGATGCTGGTCTTCATGGTGCTCTACATGGTGGACGTCACCGGCTTCTTCGCCTGCCTGCAGGCGCTGAACCGCGACGGCAAGCCGATGGAGAGCATCGAGGACATGGCCGGCCTGGTGAAGGAACGTCCGGGCATCGCCCTGGCCATGACCGCGTTCTCGCTGTCGGCCCTGGGCCTGCCGCCGTTCTCGGGCTTCTGGGCCAAGTTCTACGTCTTCAAGGCCGCCATGGGCTCGGGCGACGTGCCGCTGCAGTGGGCCGCCGTTCTGGGCCTGGTCGGCAGCGTCGTGGCCGCGTTCTACTACCTGCGTCTGATCAAGACGATGTGGTTCGACGCGCCCGTCGGCGGCGTGGACAAGCCGCAACCGACCGCTCGCGCGATCGGCTTCGCCGCGGCCCTGTTCTCGTTCCCGATCGTGCTGGCCGCCCTGGTCTGGCTCGACCCCGCCGCCAAGGCGGCGGCGGCCGCCTTCGGCCACCTCTGACGTGACGGGCGGCCCCCCGTTCGATAACGGGGCGGGCAAGGGGCCGCCCGTCGTCGTTCTCGACGAGATCGACTCGACCAACGCCGAGGTCCGCCGCCGCGCAGAAGCGGGGCGGACCGAGCCCGTCTGGATCGTCGGCCTGCGGCAGACCGCGGGCCGAGGCCGCCGGGGCCGCGCCTGGGAAACCGGCGACGGCAACCTGGCCGCCACGCTTCTGCTCACCCTCGACAAGCCGCCCGCCGAAGCCGCCCAGGTCTCGTTCGTCGCCGCCCTGGCGGTGGCCGACCTGCTGGCCGCTTACGTGCCCGAGCGCCTGGTCAGCCTGAAATGGCCCAATGACCCGATGGTCGGCGGCCTGAAGATCAGCGGCATCCTGATCGAGTCCGGCAATTCGCCGGACGGCGGCCTGTGGCTGGCCGTGGGGATCGGGGTGAACCTGGCCCGCAAGCCCATCGACAGCGAGCGCCCGACCACGGCCCTGCCGACCTGGCGGGCCGAACCGCCGCCGACGCCTGTCGAGGCGATCGGGGTGCTGGCCGCCTCGTTCGACCGCTGGCTGGACGTCTGGATGCGCCTGGGCTTTCCCGCCATCGCCGACGCCTGGACCGCCAAGGCCCACGGAATGGGCGAACCCTGCATCGCCCGGCTCGGCAACGAGACGGTCGAGGGCATAGCCGAGGGCCTGGACGGCGACGGGGCCTTGCGCCTTCGTCTCGCTGACGGCCAACTGCGCCGGATCACCGCCGGCGACGTCTTCTTCGGAGCTTCGTGATGCTGCTGGCCATCGAACAGGGCAACACCAACACCATGTTCGCCATCCACGACGGCCAGTCGTGGATCGCCCAGTGGCGCGCGGCCACCGAGAGCACCCGCACCGCCGACGAGTACGTCGTGTGGCTGTCGCAACTGATGTCGATGCAGGGCTTGAGCTTCCGTTCGCTGGACGCCTGCATCATCTCCAGCGTCGTGCCCCAGTCGCTGTTCAACCTGCGCAACCTGTCGCGCCGCTATCTGAACGTCGAGCCGCTGGTCATCGGCGAGAACGCCAAGCTGGGCGTCGACATCCGCATCGACAAGCCGTCCGAGGCTGGCGCCGACCGCCTCGTCAACGCCGTGGGCGCCAGCATGCTCTACAAGGGCCCGCTGATCGTCATCGACAGCGGCACGGCCACCACCTTCGACGTCGTGGCCGCCGACGGCGCCTTCGAGGGCGGCATCATCGCCCCGGGCATCAACCTCTCCATGCAGGCGCTGCACGAAGCGGCCGCCAAGCTGCCCCGCATCGCCATCCAGCGTCCCGCGCGCAACCGAGTGGTCGGCACCGACACCGTCAGCGCCATGCAGTCGGGCGTGTTCTGGGGCTACATCTCACTCATCGAAGGGCTCGTCTCGCGCATCAAGAAAGAGCGCGACGAGGCCCTGACCGTGGTCGCCACCGGCGGCGTCGCCTCGCTGTTCGAGGGCGCCACCGACAGCATCGACCACTTCGACCCTGATCTGACCATCCGTGGTCTCCTCGAAATTCACCGCCGCAATACCCACCTAGAGACCGAATGAAAAAGCAAACCAACGACGAACTCGTCTTCCTGCCGCTGGGCGGGTCGAACGAGATCGGCATGAACTTCAATCTGTACGGTTACGGGCCCGCGCACGATCGCAAGTGGATCGTCGTCGACCTGGGCGTCACCTTCGGCGACCAGACGACGCCGGGCGTCGAGATCATCCTGCCAGACCCCGAGTACATCGTCCCCTATGCCGACGACATCCTCGGCATCGTCCTGACCCACGCGCACGAAGACCACCTGGGCGCTGTCGCCTGGCTGTGGCCGCAGCTGAAGGCCCCGGTCTACGCCACGCCGTTCACCGCCTTCCTGCTGCGCGAGAAGCTGCGCGACGCCAACCTGCTGGACGAGGTCGAGATCATCGAGGTGCCGCTGAGCGGCAACTTCGACCTGGGCCCGTTCCACCTGGAAATGGTCACGCTGACCCACTCGATCCCCGAGCCGAACGGCCTGGCGATCAAGACGCCGCTGGGCACGGTGCTGCACACCGGCGACTGGAAGATCGATCCCGATCCTCAGCTGGGCGCGGCCACCGACGTCGACGCCCTGCGCCGCCTGGGCGACGAGGGCGTGCTGGCCATGGTCTGCGACAGCACCAACGTCTTCGTCGAGGGCGAGTCCGGCTCGGAAGCCGACGTCCGCGTCGAGCTGAACAAGCTGATCGGCAGCCTGACGGGCAAGATCGCCGTGGCCTGCTTCGCCTCGAACGTGGCGCGGATGGACACCGTGATCCGCGCTGCCCAGGCCGCGGGCCGCAAGGTGTGCCTGGCCGGCCGCTCGATGCACCGCATGGCCGCCGCCGCCCGTTCGGTGGGTCTGCTGGACGGCCTGGACCCGTTCGTCACCGACGACCAGGCCAAGCACATGCCCGAGAACGAGATCCTCTATCTCTGCACCGGCAGCCAGGGCGAGGCGAGGGCGGCTCTGGCCCGCATCGCCGAAGGCAACCACCCGCACGTCAAGCTGTCGTCGGGCGACCACGTGGTGTTCAGCTCGCGCGTGATCCCGGGCAACGAGATCCCGATCCGCAACCTGCAGAACAAGCTGGCCGACCGCGGCGTGCGCCTGCACACCGAGCGCGACACCCCCGGCATCCACGTCAGCGGCCACCCGTGCCGCGACGAGCTGAAGCAGATGTACCAGTGGGCCCGGCCGCAGATCGCCGTGCCGACCCACGGCGAGCGCCGTCACCTGCTCGAGCACGCCGCCTTCGCCAAGGACCTGCAGGTCCCGCACGCCGTCAGCCCGCGCAACGGCGACATGGTGCGCCTGGCACCGGGTCACCCGGAGATCATCGACGAGGTGCCGGCCGGTCGCCTGTACGTCGACGGCGGCGTCGTGACGCCCGAGAACGGCGAGGCCCTGCGCGAGCGTCGCCACGCGGCGTTCAACGGCGTGCTGGCCGTGTCGATCGTGCTGGACGGCCGCAACAAGATCGTCTCGGGCCCGCAGGTTCGCGGCCTGGGCCTGGCCGGCGACGAGGAGTATCCCCTCGACGAAGCCCTCGACGACCTGGCCGAAGAGGCCGAAGAGGCCTTCAAGCGCCTGTCGGGCGACGATCGCGAGATCGACGAGACCATCGAGAACGCCATCTCGCGCGCGGTGAAGAAGGCCGCCTTCCGCATCTGGGAACGCAAGCCGGTCGTCGAGACGACCGTCCTGCGCCTCTGATCGCCGCATGAGCACCGACGACCAGACCCCGAACGGTTCCGAGGCGCCCCCGCGGCGCGAAGGGCTGTTCGGGCGCAGCCCGGCCATCCTGTGGTTCGAGGCCTGGCCGATGGTCGTCGTGCTGGCGCTGATCTGGCTGGCCTTCCTGGTCCAGTCGGCCTTTGAGCTGATGGGGCAGGGGCAGCTGGCCTTCGCCCTGGGCGGACTGTGGAAGCCCGGCGTCTACCAGGGCCTGTGGTGGACGCCGCTGACCCACATGTTCATGCACATGAGCTGGGGTCAGTCCTGGGGCTGGCTGCACATCGTGTTCAACAGCGGCGCCCTGGTGGCGCTGGGGCCGGCGATCGCCCAGCGGTTCGGTCGCGACGCCCTGGGCGGGGTGCTGTTCCTGTTCTTCTACCTCGTCTGCGGCCTTGCCGGGGCGGGCGCCTTCCTGCTGCTGGGACCCGACCAGGTGCTGGCCGTCGGGGCCTCGGGCGCCATCTTCGGCCTGTGGGGCGCGGTCGCCCGGCTGAGCGGACCGGGCGAGGCCAGGCTCGCGCCGATCCTGGCGCCTTCGGTGCTGCGCCAGGTCGGTTCGGCGCTGATCTCCAACCTGGTCGTGCTGGGCGCGGCCTTCGGCTACGGCGCGCTGTCGGGCGGGGGCGGCGGCATCGCCTGGCAGGCCCACCTGGGCGGCTTCGTCGCCGGCTTCTTCCTGATCCAGGTCATGCCCGTGCGCTTCCACTGGCTGAAGGGCCTTCGCGGCGCTTGACTGCCGCGACCGGAGGCGCGGTTAGTTGGGCTCCAACACCGCTCCAGCCCGGGACAGGAACCATGATCGGCAGGCTCAATCACATCGGCGTCGCCACGCCCTCCATCGACGAGTCGGTGAAGATGTACCGCGAGCTGCTCGGGGCCACCTCGGTGACCGACAAGTGGGCTATGCCCGAGCAGGGCGTCTGGGTCTGCTTCGTCAACCTGCCCAACAGCCAGATCGAGCTGATCGAGCCCTATGGCGAGAAATCGCCGATCCACGCCTTCCTGGCCAAGAACCCCAAGGGCGGCCAGCATCACGTCTGTTTCGAGGTCGAGAACATCTATGAGGCGCGCGACGCGCTGGTCGCCAAGGGCGCGACCGTGCTAGGCGAGCCCAGGATCGGCGCCCACGGAACGCTGATCATCTTCGTTCACCCCAAGGACATGGGCGGCATGCTCGTGGAATTGATGGAAAGCCCCAAGGACGCGCATCAATGATGGGCCCGATCACCAGCGTCGCGATCTTCCTGACCATCTGGTGGACGGTGCTGTTCGCCGTGTTGCCTCTGGGCACGCGCAGCTATCATGAGATGGGGATCGAGCCGCCGCCGGGAGCCGATCCCGGCGCGCCGGTGAACCCCAATCTGAAGCGCAAGTTCCTCACCACCACCTGCGTGGCGCTCGTGCTGTTTGCGATTCTGTGGCTGGTGGTGAAGTTCCAGCTGGTCAGCCTGCCGGACCTGCCCGCGACCTACTGAAAACTTTTGCAGCCGGGGGGGCTGGGCGCCCAAGGCTTGTGCGAACGGCGATCTCCTGCCCGTTAAACGCCCATGTCTTGGGCGAAACGCGCGGAGCTTGAACGCCAGCGGCAATCGCATGCCCCAACAGTCGTTCGACGGTCGTACATTGTCATGACGAGGCCGGGTTCGGCCTTGCTCTGTGGCGTCTTCCCCGACGATGAACTTGAACGGCCGCGCGATTGAACCGCGCGGCCTTCTTTTCGTTTAGCCTGGCCCTGGGGGCTTCAGCGAAGGCGTCGAGCGGCCTGGCCGCCCAACTCTTTCGGCAGTCGGACGCCCTCGACACTCAAAACGTCATCTTTTCGCCGCGCGCGTTGCCAAGCTGAACGGCGACCGGCTATCTCAACGCCTCGAATACTCCCGGAGACGTCTCGTCCATGCGCCTGTCGCGCTACTTCCTGCCCGTCCTGAAAGAAGCTCCTTCCGACGCCCAGATCGCCTCGCACCAGCTGATGCTGCGCGCGGGCATGATCCGCCAGGAGGCCGCCGGCATCTACGCCTGGCTGCCACTGGGCCTGCGGGTGCTCAACAAGATCGAGCAGATCGTCCGCGAGGAAATGGATCGCGCCGGCGCCATCGAGCTCCTGATGCCGACCCTGCAACTGGCCGACCTGTGGCGCGAGTCGGGCCGCTACGACGCCTACGGCCCGGAGATGCTGCGCATCACCGACCGCCACGAGCGCGAGCTGCTGTACGGGCCCACCAACGAGGAGATGGTCACCGAGATCTTCCGCGCGTCGGTGCGGAGCTACAAGGACCTGCCCAAGAACCTCTACCACGTGCAGTGGAAGTTCCGCGACGAGCGCCGCCCGCGCTTCGGCGTGATGCGCGGCCGCGAATTCCTGATGAAGGACGCCTACAGCTTCGACCTCGACGCCGAGGGCGCGCGCAAGTCGTACAACCGCATGTTCGTGGCCTATCTGAACCTGTTCTCGCGCATGGGCCTGAAGGCCGTGCCGATGCGCGCCGACACCGGCCCGATCGGCGGCGATCTCTCCCACGAGTTCATCGTGCTGGCCGAGACGGGCGAAAGCGCCGTCTTCTGCCAGAAGGACCTGGTCGAGATGGCCGCGCCTGGCCCGGACGTCGATTGGTACGGCGACCTGCAGCCGCTGGTGAACGAGCGCACCGCGCTCTACGCCGCGACCGAGGAAATGCACGACGAAGCCGCCTTCGACGCCATCCCCGAGGGCGACCGCCTGTCGGCCCGCGGCATCGAGGTCGGTCACATCTTCTCGTTCGGCACGAAGTATTCCGAGCCGATGAAGGCCCTGGTCATGGGTCCCGACGGCAAGGAAACGCCGGTCCAGATGGGCAGCTACGGCGTCGGCGTCTCGCGCCTGCTGGGCGCGATCATCGAGGCCAGCCACGACGACGGCGGCATCATCTGGCCGGAAAGCGTCGCGCCGTTCCACGTCGGCATCGTCAACATGCGCCAGGGCGACGCGGCCTGCGACGCGGCCTGCGACGAGGCCTACAAGGCCCTGCAGGCGGCCGGCGTCGACGTGCTCTATGACGACACCGACGCCCGCGGCGGCGCCAAGTTCGCCACCATGGACCTGATCGGCCTGCCCTGGCAGCTGATCGTCGGCCCCAAGGGCATCGCCGAGGGCGTGGTCGAGCTGAAGAACCGCAAGACCGGCGAGCGCGTCTCCGAGCCGCTCGACGCGGTGATCGCCCGCCTGACCGGCAAGGCCGCCGCCTGATGGCGTTCGGCGCGGGGCCCTTCGGGATCTGGGAACGGACGGTCGCCTGGCGTTACCTGCGCACCAAGCGCAAGAACGGCGGCGTCGCCCTGATCTCGGTGATCTCGTTCAGCGCGGTGATGCTGGCGGTTTTCGCCCTCATCACCGTGATGAGCGTCATGAACGGCTTCCGCGCCGAGCTTCTCGGCCGGCTGCTCGGCTTCAACGGCCACATCTACGCCCAGGGGCCGCTGGTCAACGGCCCCGACCGCGAGGGCGTCATCGCCCGCATCAAGGCCAGCCCCGGCGTGGTCCAGGCCGCGCCCCTGGTCGAGGCCCAGGCCATGGTGATCGGTCCCAACCAGGTGACCGGCGCCATCGTCCGCGGCGTCAATCCGGCCGACCTGCGCGGCATGACCCTGATCTCCAAGAACATCAAGCAGGGCTCGCTCAACGGCTTCGGCGAGGGCGAGTACGGCGGCGACATGGTGCTGATCGGCGATCGCATGGCCCGCAACCTGGGCCTGTCGGTCGGCGACCCGATCACCCTGATCTCGCCCTCGGGCCCGGCCACGGCGTTCGGCACGTCGACGCGCGAGAAGGACTACGTCGTCGGCGGCGTGTTCAGCGTCGGCATGAGCCAGTTCGACGAGAGCTACGTGATGATGCCGCTGGCCCAGGCGCAGCTGTTCTTCGGGCGCGACACGGCCATCGACTATGTCGAGGTCAAGCTGACCGATCCGGACGACGCCAAGCAGGCCAAGGCCGCCATCGAGCAGGCCGTCGGCCCCGGCGCCTTCATCACCGACTGGATGGACAAGAACAGCAGCTACTTCAACGCGCTGCAGGTCGAGCGCAAGGTGATGCGCCTGATCCTGTTCTTCATCGTGGCCATCGCCACGCTGAACATCATCTCCGGCCTGGTCATGCTGGTGAAGAACAAGGGCCGCGACATCGCCATCCTGCGCACCATSGGCGCCAGCCAGTCGTCGATCCTGCGCATCTTCATCATGGCCGGCGCCTCGATCGGCGTGGCCGGCACCCTGACCGGCCTGCTGCTGGGCGTGCTGTTCTGCGCCAACATCACCGCCATCCAGAACTTCGTCGAATGGGCCACCGGTACGGCGGTGTTCAGCGCCGACATCTATTTCCTGGCCCACATCCCGGCCAAGATCGACTGGGTCGAGGTCGGCGGCGTCGTCTCGATCTCCACCCTGATGAGCGTGCTGGCGACCCTGCCGCCGGCGCTGCGGGCCTCGCGCCTCGATCCCGTTGAGGCCCTTCGCTATGAGTAGCCCCGTCCTGTCGCTGCGCGGCGTCGAGCGCACCTACGTCACCGAGGCCGGCAAGCTGACCGTGCTGCGCGGCGCGGATCTCGACGTCTATCCGGGCGAGGTCGTGGGCCTGATCGGCCCGTCGGGCTCGGGCAAGTCGTCGCTGCTGCACGCGGCGGGCCTGCTGGAGCGCCCCGACGCCGGCATCATCGCCGTCGACGGCAAGGACTGCTCCAAGCTGTCCGAGCGCCAGCGCACCAAGGTTCGCCTGTCGACCGTGGGCTTCGTCTACCAGTTCCACCACCTGCTGCCGGAGTTCACGGCCGCCGAGAACGTGGAGCTGCCGCAGATGATCGCCGGCCGCCGCCGCGCCGAGGCTCGTGAACGCGCCGTCGGCCTGCTGGGACAACTGGGCCTGGCGGCGCGGGTCGATCACCAGCCCGGCCAGATGTCGGGCGGCGAACAGCAGCGTGTGGCCATCGCCCGCGCGCTGGCCAATTCGCCCAAGCTGCTGCTGGCCGACGAGCCGACCGGCAACCTCGATCCGGCCACCTCGGCGGCCACCTTCCAGGCGCTGTACGACCTGGCGCGCGGGCAGGGCGTCGCCGCCCTGATCGCCACCCACAACATGGAACTGGCCCGCTACATGGACCGCGTCTTCGCCCTGCGTGACGGCCACCTGGAGCCGCAGACGTTCTAGGCGCTAGAGCAGCGCCTGCCGCATCGCCGCGAAGAACCCCGCCTGGTCGATCTTCTTGATCACCCGGGCGTTGGGCTCGCGGCGCTTGAGGGCCGGGTCGGCGATCTCGATGTCGGGCAGGATCGAGTGCGAGACGCTGAGATAGCCGCGCGTCAGCTCGCCCACGGTTTCCACGTCGATCACGCAGCGCTCGGCTTCCAGCACCAGGGCTTCGTCCAGCATGGCCGCGCAGGTCAGGGCGTCGGGGTGCAGGCTGCCGTCCAGGCCCTCGGTGTCGCGGGCGAAGGCCAGCGAGGCCTCGTTGACCTTGGTGAAGAACCTGGCGCGCGGCGTGCCCAAGGCGTTGAGCTCGCCCAGCTGCGCCGTGGTCAGCAGTCCGTCGCGCAGGGTTTCGGTCCAGGTGACCACGTGCAGGTCGAAGCCGGCGTTGACGACGATCTTGGCCGCCTCGGGATCGACATAGAAATTGTACTCGGCCGCGGGCGTGACGTTGCCGACTCCGTTGTCGGTGCCGCCCATCACCCACAGGGCCTTGGCGGCCTTCGCGATTTCCGGCTCGCGCAGCACGGCCAGGGCGATGTTGGTCAGCGGGGCCTGGGCCAGCAGGGTGATCTCGCCGGGCGCTTCCATCACCCGCCGCACGATCTCGTCGGCCGCATGGCCGGGGCAGGGGCGCTGGGCGGCCTTGGGGAACGCCGCATCGCTCATGCCGTCGGCGCCGAACACGTAGGCGGCGTCCAGCGGGATGCGGCTGAAGGGCTTCTGCGCGCCCATATAGACCGGCACGCCGGCCGCCTCGCAGGCTTCCAGCGTCACCAGGGCGTTCTCGGCGTGCTGTTCGAAGCCGACGTTGCCGTGGCTGATGGTGATGGCCTCGACGCTGACGCCCGGGCGGCGCAGGGCGAGCATCAGGGAGAAGACGTCGTCTCCGGCGGTGTCGGTGTCGATGATCAGGCGCATGGCGCGGCTTCTGCCGCGTTCCGGCCGGGAAGGCCAGAGCCGCCCGGTTGATCCGCGACGATCGGCCCCTTGCGGCAAAAAAGCTCGCAACCTGCCTGTGGACTATTGCGATGGGAACGAAAGGGGAATATAGAACAAAAAGGCAACTGGCCAGCGAGCTGTGGAGGGATGTTATGGTCCGGATCGCGCGTGAGTCTTTGGCGCTTGTATCTGTCGCCGGCTTCGTCTGGATGATGTGTTCGGTCGCCCAGCTGGTGGCCTGAGTCGAATAGCGAGGGTCTTGTGATGTCGGGTGTGGAAGGTCAGGGTTTCGTCCACCTCCGTGTCCGGTCGGCCTATTCGCTGCTGGAAGGGGCCATCAAGGCCGACAAGATTCCGGGCATGGCCGCCGCCGGCGGCATGCCCGCCGCGGGGATCGCCGATCGGGCCAACCTGTTCGGCGCCCTGGAGTTCTCCGTCTATTCCAAGGACAACGGCGTCCAGCCGATCATCGGCTGCGCCCTGCCGGTGAAGGGCATCGGCGCCAAGCCGTCCGAGCGCTGGTCGCGCGAGCCGACGATCACCCTGCTGGTGCAGAACGAGCGGGGCTATCTGAACCTCTCGGAGCTGTCGTCGCTGGCCTATCTGGAAAGCGGCGAACTGGCCGAGCCGGTCGTGCCGTGGGCCAAGGTGGTCGAGTACTCCGAAGGCCTGATCCTGCTGTCGGGCGGAACCGACGGCCCGGTCGACAGCCTGTTCGCGGCCGGCAAGACGTCCGAAGGCGTCGCCGCCCTGGCCGAGATGCAGAAGGTGTTCGGCGATCGCTTCTATGTCGAGCTGCAGCGGCATGGCCTGCCGCAGCAGGCCGCGGCCGAGCCGGGGCTGGTGGACTGGGCCTACGAGCACGACGCGCCGCTGGTCGCCACCAACGACTGCTACTACGCCAAGCCCGAGCTCTACGACGCCCACGATGCGCTGCTGTGCATCGCCGACGGCTCGTTCGTGGGCCAGGACGAGCGTCGCCGGGTGACGCCCGAGCACTGGTTCAAGCCGGCCGACGACATGCGCAAGCTGTTCGCCGACCTGCCTGAAGCCTGCGACAACACGCTCGACATCGCCCGCCGCTGCGCCTTCATGGTCAAGAAGCGCGATCCGATCCTGCCCAGCTTCCCGACCGGCGACGGCCGCAACGAGGCCGAGGAACTGGCGCACCAGGCGCGCGAGGGGCTGCGCAAGCGGCTCGACGGCCTGACCCTGGCCATGGAAGAGCACGTCTACTGGGAGCGGCTCGACTTCGAGCTCGGCATCATCGTCAAGATGGGCTTCCCCGGCTACTTCCTGATCGTTTCCGACTTCATCAAGTGGGGCAAGGATCACGGCATCCCGGTCGGTCCGGGGCGGGGTTCGGGCGCCGGCTCGCTGGTCGCCTGGGTGCTGACCATCACCGACCTCGACCCGCTGCGCTTTGGCCTGCTGTTCGAGCGCTTCCTCAATCCCGAACGGGTCTCCATGCCCGACTTCGACGTCGACTTCTGCCAGGAGCGTCGCGAAGAGGTGATCTCCTACGTGCAGGAGAAGTACGGCCGCGACCGCGTGGCCCAGATCATCACCTTCGGTTCGTTGCAGGCCCGCGCCGTGCTGCGCGACGTCGGCCGGGTGATGCAGCTGCCGCTGGGCCTGGTCGATCGTCTCTGCAAGATGGTGCCCAACAACCCGGCGGCCCCGGTGACCCTGGCCCAGGCCATCGATATCGAGCCGCGGCTCAAGCAGGCCAAGAACGAGGACGCCAACGTCTCCAACTGCCTGGACGTGGCCCTGCAGCTGGAAGGCCTGTTCCGCAACGCCTCGACCCACGCCGCCGGCGTGGTGATCGGCGATCGTCCGCTGACCCAGCTGACGCCGCTCTACAAGGATCCGCGCTCGGACCTGCCCGCCACCCAGTTCAACATGAAGTGGGTCGAGAGCGCCGGCCTGGTGAAGTTCGACTTCCTGGGCCTGAAGACCCTGACCGTGCTTGACCGCGCGGTGAAGCACCTGCGCAAGCGCGGCATGGAGGTGGACCTGGGCCGCCTGCCGTTCGACGACGCCAAGAGCTACGAACTGCTGGCCTCGGGCCAGACGGTCGGCGTGTTCCAGCTGGAAAGCCAGGGCATGCGCGACACCCTGCGCAAGATGCGCTGCGGCTCGATCGAGGAGATCACCGCGCTGATCTCGCTCTATCGCCCGGGTCCGATGGACAACATCGACACCTTCGTCGACTGCAAGTTCGGCCGAAAGCCCGTCGACACCCTGCACCCTTCGCTCGAGAACGTGCTGCGCGAGACCTATGGCGTCATCGTCTACCAGGAGCAAGTGATGCAGATCGCCCAGATCCTGGCCGGCTACAGCCTGGGCGAGGCCGACCTGCTGCGTCGCGCCATGGGCAAGAAGAAGAAAGAGGAGATGGATCTCCAGAAGATCCGCTTCGTCTCCGGCGCCAAGGAAAAGGGCGTGCCGGAAGAGCAGTCGGGCTCGATCTTTGAACTGGTGGCCAAGTTCGCCGGCTACGGCTTCAACAAGAGCCACGCGGCCGCCTACGCCCTGATCGCCTACCAGACGGCCTGGCTGAAGGCCAACACGCCGGTCGAGTTCCTGGCTGCGTCGATGAGCCTGGATATCTCCAACACCGACAAGCTGGCGGTGTTCCACCAGGACGCCCGCCGCTTCAACATCACGGTGCGGGCCCCGGACGTGAACCGCTCGGGCGCCGACTTCGAGGTCGAGAACGGCGAGGTGCTCTACGCGCTGGGCGCGGTGCGCAACGTCGGCCTGGAAGCGATGAAGCATCTGGTGGCCGTGCGCGAGGAAGGCGGGCCGTTCCGCGACATCTTCGACTTCGTCGAGCGCGTCGATCCCAAGCAGGTCAACAAGCGGGCCATCGAAAACCTGGCGCGGGCAGGGGCCTTCGACTCGTTCAACAAGAACCGCGCCCAGGTGTTCGCCAACGCCGACGTGCTGATCGCCCACGGCCAGAGCGTCGCGGCCGATCGCCAGGGCGGCCAGCACGCGCTGTTCGGCGGCGATGCGGCCGCCAGCCGTCCGCGCCTGAAGAAGGTCGAGCCCTGGACCCAGGTCGACCTGCTCGACGAGGAACTGTCGGCCGTCGGCTTCTACCTGACCGGCCACCCGCTGGAGGACATGGTCGGCATGCTGCGCCGCCGGCGCACCGTGATGCTGACCGAGGCCATGGCCCAGGCCGAGGCCGGGGCCGAGGCCCTGCGCATGTGCGGCATCGTCCRCCGCCGCCAGGAGCGCGCCTCGCAGAGCGGCGAGCGTTTCGCCTTCGTCTCGCTGTCGGATCCGTCGGGCGAGTACGAGGTGCTGTTCCCGCCCGAGTCCCTGCGCAAGTGCCGTGACGTGCTGGAGCCGGGCAAGGGCGTGGTCATCAAGGTCCGCTCCAAGGCCCGCGACGGCGAGGTGCGCTTCTTCGGCGACGACGCCGAGCCGATCGAGAAGGCCATCGAGAACGTGGTGGCGGGGCTGCGCGTGCACCTGTCGCCGGCGGCCACCGAGATCGATGCCCTCAAGCGCCGCATCGAGCCAGCCATGACCCAGAAGGGCGGCGAGATCAGCTTCGTCGCAGCCCTGGGCGGCGGACGCGAGATCGAGCTGAAGCTGCCGGGCCGCTACACTCTGGACGCCTCGCTGCGCGGCGCGCTGAAGACTGCGCCGGGCGTGGCGCTGCTGGAAGACATCTAGGCGCGCGCGGCGCCCTGGTCGGGCTCGTTGCGCCGCTGGGCAGGAGCGGAATTGAACTGACCGAGGACGCCTGCGGCCCGAGGCTGGAACGTCGCTGGCGGTTCTGCGCGGCGTCGGCGGTGGATTGCTCTCGTGGGCGTGGCGGCGGCGCTGCTCCGCGCCTGCCTGGCGCCGGCTGCGTCCAGGCGGCCCGAGCAATGCGGGCGGCGTGGGCGGCCTGTGTACGGCGTGACCGGTGCATGCCTGGCGCGCACGCCGTCGGTCGCATGGCGTGGACTGGTGAGAGACGACAAGACCGCCGGATCCACGGCCCGGCGCATCCAAGGGAGGAAGCCATGAGCAAGCATACCGGCGGCTGCCAATGCGGCAGGGTTCGTTTCGAGGTCGAGGGCGATCTGTCTCAGACCATCGCCTGCAACTGTTCGCGCTGCGCCAAGCTGGGATCGGTTCTGGCCTTCGCGCCGATCGAGGCCTTCACGCTGCTGTCGGGCGAGGACGCCCTGACCGAATACCGGTTCAACACCGGCAAGATCCAGCACCTGTTCTGCGCCGACTGCGGCATCGAATCCTTCGCTCGCGGCGAGGCGCCGAACGGCGCGAAGATGGCGGCGATCAACGTCCGCTGCCTCGACGGCGTCGACGTCTTCGCCCTGGAGCCGCAGCAGGTGGACGGCAAGTCGTTCTGACGCATCCCGCGTCGGGGCGGCGCCGGGCGGGCGGCGCCCAGGCGGGCGGCGCCTTGCAGGCGAGGTCTTGCTGGTGGGGCCGGGCTGGCGGGAAAGAGCGGCGCCGAACGCGAGCGCCGCCGGGGAGGCGTAGCCGCCGGCCGCTTTGACCCGGCTTTAGACCGCCTGCCATCCGTCGCTCTCCGCAAGGCCTCGGCCGTGCCGACGTTTGACCGACGATCGTTCCCACGTCCGCCCTGTACCGCGAATACCGCGAAGGCGGGGATCAAGCGAGGGCAGGACCGGACGGGGCCGTGGCGCGGGTCGATCGCTGTCGCGCTTTTCGCCGAAGCTCGGCCACGATCCCCCGCCTTGGCGGGGAGGCTCGTCGAGGCGCGAGCGAGCGGCCGGCCGACCGTCCGTCCTCGGCCGCGATTCTGCCGGCAGGCTTGCGTGACGCCGGATGGGCGGGTCGGCATGCGCCGCCGCGGCGGCGTTTTGGGTCCGATCCGGCCCCGGACAGGGCCCCGCGGGCCTTTTGGCTTGCTTTTCGACGGGCGAGCGACTATCTGCGCGCCATTCCACACGTGGACGTTCGGCAGCGCCGGGGAGACATCCCGTCGTCGCCGTTCCGGTCCCGTCTCCAGAATGGTCTGGAGCGGGGGTGTCCACGGAGGTTCAACCGGAAAAAGGATAAAGGCCCGATGGCTCTTCCCGAATTCTCCATGCGTCAGCTCCTGGAAGCCGGCGCCCACTTCGGCCACCAGACGCACCGCTGGAACCCGAAGATGGACCGCTACATCTTCGGTTCGCGCTCGAACATCCACATCATCGACCTGTCGCAGACCATCCCGCTGCTGCACCAGGCCCTGGTGAAGGTCCGTGAAGTCGCCGCCGCCGGCGGCCGCGTGCTGTTCGTCGGCACCAAGCGCCAGGCTTCGGATCCGGTCGCCACGGCCGCCAAGCGCTGCGCCCAGTACTACGTCAACCACCGTTGGCTCGGCGGCACGCTGACCAACTGGCGCACCGTCTCGGGTTCGATCGCGCGTCTGCGTGAACTCGAAGGCGTCCTGTCGGGCGAAGGCGTCGGCCGTTCCAAGAAGGAACTGCTGCAGCTGACCCGCGAGCGCGACAAGCTGGAACTGTCGCTGGGCGGCATCAAGGACATGGGCGGCATCCCCGACATCATGTTCGTGATCGACACCAACAAGGAAGCGATCGCGATCCTGGAAGCCCGCAAGCTGAACATCCCGGTCGTCGCCATCCTCGACACCAACTGCGATCCGGACGGCATCACCTACCCGATCCCGGGTAACGACGACGCCGCCCGCGCCCTGCAGCTGTACTGCGACCTGATCGCCGACGCCGTCCTGGACGGCCTGGCCGCTGGTCAAGCCGCCTCGGGCGTGGACCTGGGCGCTTCGGCCAACCCGGTCGAGCCGGCCCTGGCCCGCGAACTGGCCCCGGAAGCCGCCGCTGAAGAAGCCGCTGCTCCGGCCGCCGACGAATCGGCCGCCGGCTGATTTTTCTTCGGCCGCCGGCTCTCCTGACGAGGGCCGGCGGCCGTCGCGCTACCGACACGCGACCGGGCTATCAAGCTCGGTCGCTAAACGTTTGAATCTGGAGATTTTCCATGGCTGAGATCACGGCTGCGCTGGTCAAGGAACTGCGCGAGAAGTCCGGCGTCGGCATGATGGACTGCAAGAAGGCCCTGGCCGAGAACAACGGCGACATCGAGGCCTCCATCGACTGGCTGCGCGCCAAGGGCCTGTCCAAGGCCGCCAAGAAGGCCGATCGCGCCGCCGCCGAAGGCCTGGTGGCCATCGCCGTGTCGGAAAACGGCGCGGGTGAAACCGCCACCGCCGTCGAAGTGAACGCCGAAACCGACTTCGTGTCGCGCAACGACCTGTTCCAGGCCGCCGCCCGTCAGATCGCCGGCGCCGCCCTGGGCACCGACGGTTCGATCGACGCCATCACCAGCGCCAAGCTGGCCGGCGGCGAGACCGTTCAGGACCACCTGACCAACCTGATCGCCACGATCGGCGAGAACATGATGGTCCGTCGCGCCGCCAAGCACAGCGTCGAGAACGGCGTCGTCGCCTCGTATGTCCACAACGCCACCGCGCCGGACCTCGGCCGCATCGGCGTGCTGGTCGCCCTCGAGTCGACCGTCGGCGACAAGGCCGCCCTGCGCGAGCTGGGCCGCAAGATCGCCATGCACGTGGCCGCGACCGCCCCGCTGTCGCTGTCGCCGGACGATCTGGACCCGGCCGCCATCGAGCGTGAAAAGGCCGTGTTCACCGAGCAGGCTCTGGAGTCGGGCAAGCCGGCTTCGGTCATCGAGAAGATGATCGAAGGCCGCATCCGCAAGTTCCTGGAAGAAGTCGTGCTGCTGAAGCAAGCCTTCGTCATGAACCCGGACCAGACCGTCGAGCAGCTGGTGGCCGAAGCCGGCAAGACCCTGGGCGCCCCGATCACCGTGAAGGGCTTCACCCGTCTCGCCCTCGGCGAAGGCGTGGAAAAGAAGCAGGACGACTTCGCCGCCGAAGTCGCCTCGATGACCGGTCAGGCCTAAGGCCGATCAAGACAGTGAAGGCGGCGGGCCTCGGGTTCGCCGCTTTCAAGGTCTACAAAGCAAGGGCGCGGCGCGGATCGAACGCGCGCCGCGCCCTTTTTTTGCGCTTGCACGGCGTCGCGCCGTGATGGCGCAAAACCGATCCCACTTTTGTGTAACGCGCTCTATGGTGCGTGCCGACGACTCAGGAAGAGCCCGGTCCATGTCTGATCCCACCCCCGCCAAGCCGTATCGTCGCCTTCTGCTCAAGGTTTCCGGCGAAGTGCTGATGGGCGACACGCCCTACGGGATCGACACCAACACCGTCCAATCGGTCGCGCTGGATATCGCCGAGATCGTCAAGTCGGGCGTCGAGCTGTGCCTGGTGATCGGCGGCGGCAACATCTTCCGCGGCATGGCCGGCGCGGCCAAGGGCATGGAGCGCTCCAGCGCCGACTACATGGGCATGCTGGCCACGGTCATGAACGCTCTGGCCATGCAGGACGCGCTCGAGCGCATCGGCGTGGAGACGCGCGTGCAGTCTGCCATCCCGATGGCCACGGTCTGCGAGCCCTACATCCGCCGCCGCGCCCAGCGCCACCTCGAGAAGGGCCGCGTGGTGATCTTCGCCGCCGGCACCGGCAACCCGTTCTTCACCACCGACACCGCCGCCGCCCTGCGCGCCGCCGAGATGCAGTGCGACGCGCTGTTCAAGGGCACCAGCGTCGACGGCGTGTACACCGCCGATCCCAAGAAGGATCCGACCGCCCAGCGCTATGATCGCCTGAGCTACATGGACGTGCTGGCCAAGGACCTGCGCGTCATGGACGCCTCGGCGGTCGCGTTGATGCGCGACAGCAACATCCCGATCGTGGTGTTCTCGATCAAGGGGCGGGGCAACCTGCTCAGCGTGCTGCGTGGCGAAGGCACGCACACCGTCGTCGCGAACGCCTGATTTCATAAAGCGAAGAGAGCCCTAGCCATGGCCGCCGCCGAAAAGCCCGTCCTTTCCCGCTACAAAGACCGCATGGACAAGGCCGTGCTCGCCCTGAAGGACGAGTTCGGCTCCCTGCGCACCGGCCGCGCCTCGGCCAGCCTGCTCGATCAGGTGATGGTCGAGGCCTACGGTTCGACCACGCCGCTGAACGCCGTGGCCTCGGTCAGCGTGCCCGAGCCCCGCCAGATCAACGTCAGCGTCTGGGACCGCGGCGTCGTGGTCTCGGTCGAGAAGGCCATCCGCGCCTCGGGCCTGGGCCTGAACCCGGTGGTCGAAGGCCAGAACCTGCGCATTCCGATCCCGCCGCTGACCGAAGAGCGCCGCAAGGATCTCTCGAAGATCGCCGGCAAGTACGCCGAACAACAGAAGATCGCCGTTCGCAACGTCCGTCGTGACGCCAACGACGACCTGAAGAAGGCGGAAAAGGACGGCGTCATCAACGAAGACGACCGCAAGAAGATGGAAACCGAGGTTCAGAAGCTGACCGATGAAGCCGTCAAGCGCATCGACGAGGCCTTGAAAACCAAGGAACAAGAGATCATGCAGGTCTGATCGTCCTCTCTGGTCAAACCCGATTAGCGGGCTCCTGGGGGATGAGAAGGGAAGGCTAAGAGCGCATGTCGCCGAAGACCGGCCTGCAGACCAAGACCGCGCGCCCCGGGGGCGAGGCCGGCGCGGGACTGCATGCGGCCATCATCATGGACGGCAACGGCCGGTGGGCCAAGCGACGCGGCATGCCGCGCGCGCTTGGGCACCGGGCCGGCGTCAACGCGCTCAAGCGTACCGTCGAGGGCGCGCCGTCGGCGGGCGTCGGCGTGCTGACGGTGTTCGGCTTCTCGACCGAGAACTGGCGCCGCCCGGCCCAGGAAGTCTCCGAGCTGATGGGCCTGCTCAAGGCCTATGTCGAATCGGACCTCGACCGGCTGAGCCGTGAGGGCGTCCGTGTGCGGATCATCGGCCGCCGCACGGGCCTGTCGCCCGACGTGCTCGAAGTGATCGAGCGGGCCGAGCGCCGCACCGCCCATAACGACCGCTTCCTGCTGCAGGTGGCCTTCAACTATGGCGGCCAGGCCGACATCGCCGACGCCGCGCGGCGCTTCGCCGAGCGGGTCGAGCGGGGCGAGGCGAGGGCGGCCGACCTGGACGAGGCGATGTTCGGCGGTTTCCTGTCGACCTCGGCTGCGCCCGCGCCCGATCTGATCGTGCGCACCAGCGGCGAGCACCGCATCTCGAATTTCCTGCTCTGGGAATGCGCCTACGCCGAGCTGGTGTTCCAGGACGTGCTTTGGCCCGACTACGGGCCCGAGCACCTGGCCGCCGCCGTCGCGGAATATCGTAGCCGTGACCGGCGCTATGGAGGCATTGCGGCCGATGACGTCGCCGTCGCCGGCTAAGCGCTTCAACTGGGGCAATCTGGGAACGCGCGTGGCTTCGGCCACCGTGCTCGTTCCCACGGTCGTGGCCGCTGTGTGGTTCGGCCAGGTGTGGTTCCTGCTGCTGCTGGCCGTCTGCACCGCGCTGCTGGCGCGCGAGTGGGGCATGATGAGCGCCCCCAAGGCCCCGATCGGGGTTGCGGTCGCCGTCGGCGTGGCGGTGCTGATCTCGCTGGTCGCCGCCTTCCGCGGGCACTACATCCTGACCTGGCCGCTGGCCGCCGCCGGCGCGGTCGCCGCCGCCCTGCTGGCCCGCGGCGCCGTCGAGCGCCGGGCCGACGCGGCCTATGGCGTGATCTACATCGCGCCGGCCTGCATCACCCTGCTGTGGCTGCGGCTGAGCCCCGCCGGGCTGTCGTGGACGCTGCTGCTGTTCGCGGTGACCTGGTTCGCCGACATTTTCGCCTACGTCACCGGCAGCATCTTCAAGGGGCCCAAGCTGTGGCCCCGGTTCTCGCCCAACAAGACCTGGTCGGGCTTCTTCGGCGGCCTGCTGGCCGCGGCCCTGGCGGCGGTCGGGGTCGACCAACTGGCCGAGGCCCTGCCGCGCCTGCCCGACATGGACCTGACCTGGCCGGTGGCCGCCGTCATCGGCTTCCTCGGTGGGCTGGCCACCATGACCGGCGACCTCTGGGAATCGATGCTCAAGCGCCGCTTCGGCGTGAAGGACTCTGGCGACCTGATCCCGGGCCATGGCGGGCTGCTCGACCGGGTCGACGGCCTGATGTTCGCCGCCATCGTCGTGGCCGCCGTACGCCTGTTCGACCAGTGGGGATGGCTGCCTTGACCGCACGTAAGGTGGTGGTGCTCGGTTCGACCGGCTCCATCGGCGTTTCCACCCTCGATCTCTTCGAGCAGTCCAAGGTTCCGGTCGAGATCCTGGCCCTGGCGGCCGGCCGCAATGTCGAGCGGCTGGCGCAGCAGGCGCTGCGCTGGCGTCCCAAGCTGGCAGTGATCGAGGACGAGGCCCTGCTGGGCGAGCTTCGCGAGCGCCTGGCCGGTTCGGGCGTCGAGGCCGCCGCCGGCTCGGCTGCGGTCGCGCAGGCCGCCGCCATGGGCGCCGACTGGGTGATGTCGGCGATCGTCGGCGCCGCCGGCCTTGCGCCCACCCTGGCCGCGGCCCGTACGGGCGCGGTCGTGGCCCTGGCCAACAAGGAAAGCCTGGTCTGCGCCGGCCCCGAACTGCTGCGCATCTCGCGCGCGGCGGGCGGGACGGTGATCCCGGTCGATTCCGAGCATTCGGCGATCTTCCAGGTGCTGCAGCCGGCCTGCCTGGACCGTGTCGCGCGCCTGATCCTCACCGCCTCGGGCGGTCCGTTCCGCACCTGGACCCGAGAGCAGATGGCCGCGGCCACGCCCGAGCAGGCGATCGCCCACCCGAACTGGTCGATGGGCGCCAAGATCTCGGTCGATTCCGCCTCGATGATGAACAAGGGGCTCGAGATGATCGAGGCCTCGTACCTGTTCGACACGCCCGAGGAGCGGATCGGCGTCGTCATCCATCCCCAATCGGTGATCCACAGCCTTGTGGAGTACACCGACGGCTCGACCCTGGCGCAGCTGGGCCCGCCCGACATGCGCAGCCCGATCTCCTACGCCTATTCCTGGCCCGAGCGCCTGGCCTGGCCGGCCAAGCCGCTGGACCTGGGCGCCTACGCCCAGCTGACCTTCGAGGATCCGGACCTGTCGCGCTTCCCGCTGCTGGGCGTCGCGCGCGAGGCGCTGCGCCTGGGCGGAGGCGCTCCGACGGCGATGAACGCCGCCAACGAAATCGCCGTCGCGGCTTTCCTTGACCGGCAGATCGGCTTTCTCGATATTGCCGCGTCGGTTGAGGGGACGCTGGAACGCATGAACGGGGTAGGGGACCTCGCCGTAACGGCGGGTGACGTTCTTGATACAGCCGTCATGATCGACGGTTCCGCTCGCCGTATTGCGGCCGAGGTTGTCGCTCACAAGCGGCATTAGGAAAAGTGACCGGGGAGCTCTGATTCCAAGCCGATGATCAGTCTTCTGATCGCGATCGTGTCCATGATCATCGTGTTGTCCGTCGTGGTGACGGTGCACGAGCTGGGACACTATTGGGCCGCGCGGGCCTGCGGGGTGGCGATCGATCGCTTCTCCATCGGCTTTGGCGCGCCCCTGTTTTCCTGGCGCGACAAGCGGGGCGTCGAGTGGCGCATCGCCTCGATCCCGCTGGGCGGCTACGTGCGCTTCGCCGGCGACGAGAACGCCGCCAGCGTGCCTGACCAGAACGACCTGGACGCCATGAAGGCCGAGATCGCCCAGCGCGAGGGTGCCAAGGCGGTCAAGAAGTACTTCCATTTCAAGCCGATCTGGCAGCGGGCGGTGATCGCCGCCGCCGGACCGTTCGCCAATTTCGTGCTGGCGACGCTGATCTTCGCCATCGTCCTGCTGTTCGTCGGCGACCTGAAGTCGCCCGCCACCGTTTCGGCGGTGATCCCGGGCGGCGCTGCGGCCGAGGCGGGCTTCCGCCCCGGCGACACCATCGTCCGCATGGACGGCCGCAACGTGAAGGACTTCCAGCAGGTCCAGCGCTACGTCAACCTGCGCGCCAAGCTGCCGATCGAGTTCGTCGTCGAGCGCGGCGGCCAGACCGTCTCGCTGACCGCCACTCCGCGCCTGGTCGAGCAGAAGGACCGGTTCAGCGGCCGCGTGAAGGTCGGCCGGCTGGATCTCGAAAGCCGCAGCCGTCCCTATCTGCAGAAGTCCACCCTGCTGAGCGCCATTCCTGACGCCGTCGGTCAGGTCTGGGACATGATCAAGACCATCGGCTTCTATCTGGGGCGTCTGCTGACCGGTCAGCTGCCGGCCGACCAGATCAGCGGCATCATCGGCATCGGCCACTCGGCCGGCGCGGTGACCAAGGCCAGCGTCGAGGGCGCGCCTGACGTCGGCACCGTGATGCTGCGGCTGCTGTTCAACCAACTGCTGTTCATCGCCAGCCTGTCGGTCAGCATCGGCTTCATGAACCTGCTGCCGATCCCCGTGCTCGATGGCGGCCACCTGCTGCTCTATGCCTATGAGGCCGTGTGCCGGCGTCCTCTGCGAGCCGACTTCCAGGCCGCCGGTTTCCGGGCTGGCCTTGCCTTGATCCTGTGTTTCATGCTGTTCGCGGCCTGGAACGACCTCAACCGCTTCGACGTGTTCAAATTCATCGGCGGCCTGTTCACGTGAACGATCGCCGCCCGTCCATGATTGGTCCCATGAGCAAAATTCGCGCCCATAGCGCCGCGTTCGCCACCGGCGTTGCGCTTCTCTTCGGCTCCACCGCCCTGATCGCGCCCCAGGTCGCGTTCGCACAGGCCCAGACCTCGGGCGTGGTGCAGCGCATCGTCGTGCAGGGCAACGAGCGGATCGAGGCGGGCACGGTGCTCTCCTACCTGCCGATCCAGCCCGGCGAGACGGTCGATCCGGCCCGCCTCGACCTGGCGCTGAAGACCCTGGCCCGCACCGACCTGTTCGCCGACGTCTCGATCGAGCTGGTCGGCGGCGACCTGGTGGTCAAGGTCGTCGAGAACCCGATCATCAACCAGGTGGTCTTCGAGGGGAACTCGGCCCTCAAGGAAGACAAGCTGAAGGACGAGGTGCAGATCCGTCCGCGCGGCATCTTCACCCGCGCCAAGGTGCAGGCCGACGTTCAGCGCATCATCGAACTCTATCGCCGCTCGGGCCGCATCTCGGCGACCGTGACGCCGAAGGTGGTCGAGCTGCCGCAAAAGCGCGTCGACCTGGTGTTCGAGATCAACGAAGGTCCCAAGAGCGGCGTCCTTGGCGTCAACTTCCTGGGCAACAAGGAGTTCTCGGACAACGAGCTCTCCGACGTCATCGTCACCAAGGAGTCGCACTGGTACAAGTTCCTGACCAGCAACGACAACTACKACCCTGACCGGATCGAGTACGACCGCGAACAACTGCGCAAGTTCTACCGCAACCGCGGTTTCTTCGACTTCCGCGTCGTGGCGACCACGGCCGAACTGGCGACCGACAAGAACGGCTTCGCCGTCACCTACACGATCGACGAAGGCCCCAAGTACAAGTTCGGCAAGGTCACCGTCGAAACCGAGCTGAAGAAGCTGGACGGCAACCTGCTGGCCCAGATCCTGCCGATCAAGACCGGCCAGATCTACGAAGACGAGCGTATCGAACAGGCCACCGACGCCCTGACCTTCGCGGCGGGTGCGGCCGGCTTCGCCTTCGTGGACGTGCGTCCGCGCTACGTGCCCAACCGCGAGACCCAGACGGTCGACGTCGTGTTCTCGGTGCGTGAAGGCCCCCGCGTCTACGTCGACCGCATCGACATCGTCGGCAACACCGCCACGCTCGACTACGTCCTGCGCCGCGAGATGGAAGTCGCCGAGGGCGACGCCTACAACCGCGTCCTCGTCGACCGCTCGCGCAACAACATGCGCCGCCTGGGCTTCTTCAAGGACGTGACCATCGAGGAAGTGCCGAGCAACGCTCCGGACCGCACCAACCTGCGGGTCAAGGTCGAGGAGCAGCCGACGGGCGAACTGTCGTTCAGCGCCGGCTACAGCTCGGTCGACCAGCTCGTGCTGGACGTCGGCGTCACCCAGCGCAACTTCCGCGGCCGCGGCCAGAACCTGCGCGCCCGCGTTTCGGTCGGCTCGCTGCGTCAGCAGGTCGACTTCGCCTTCACCGAGCCGCGTTTCCTGGGCCGTAATTTGGCCGCGGGCGTGAACCTCTATTCGTACCGATATGACCTCAGCGAGTTCGCGGCCTACGACACCAAGTCGCTCGGCGGCGGCTTCACCATGGGCTTCGGCTTGACGCAAAACACCTCGATGAGCCTGCGGTACACCCTGCGCCAGGACGAGGTGGACGTGGCCGACAGCTACTGCGTGCCCGACTCCAGCGGCGTCACGCAGGTCTCCACGGTGCTCTGCGCCCAGCGCGGCGCCTACATGACCTCGCTGATCGGCTACGGCCTGCGGCTCGACAAGCGGAACGATCCGCTGCGTCCGACCCGCGGCTTCTTCGCCGACCTGAACCAGGACCTGGCCGGCTTCGGCGGCGACGTGAACTACCTCAAGACCGAGGTGGACGGCGGCTGGTACTGGGGCTTCAACAAGGACTTCGTGTTCAGCGCCACCGGTTCGGCGGGCTACATCGAAGGCTGGGGCGGCGACAGCGTCCGGATCAACGACCGCTTCTACAAGGGCGGCCAGTCCTTCCGCGGCTTCGAGACGGCCGGTATCGGTCCGCGCGACACGCTGACCGACAACAGCGCGCTGGGCGCCAAGCTGTATGCGATCGGCTCGCTCGAGCTGACCATTCCGACCTTCCTGCCCGAACAATACGGCATCAAGGCCGCGCTGTTCTCCGACTTCGGCACCGCCGGCCAGCTGGATGACATCGACCGCCTGCTGCCCAACGGCGAGTTCAGCGAGACGATCAAGGACAACCTTGGTCTGCGCGCCTCCGCCGGCGTCAGCATCGACTGGAAGTCGCCGATGGGACCGATCCGGTTCGACATCAGCCGCATCCTGGCGAAGGAAGACTACGACCGGACGGAAACCTTCCGTTTCTCCACCTCCACTCGTTTCTAATCTCCACAAGGCTTTAGACGACATGTCCTCCAAGTTCTTCGCCGCCGCCGCTTCGGGCCTGGCCGCGTTCGCCGTGGCCTCGGGCGCCTTCGCTCAAGCCGCCGCCCCGCTCGCCAAGGCTCCGGCCGCTCCGGCCGCCCCGGCGATCACCCACGGCGCGCCGATCGCCAGCCTGTGCGTGTTCTCGGCCGGCGCCGTGCGCGGCACCTCGGCCACCGGCAAGGCGCTCGACGCCCGCCTGAAGGCCCTGCAGACGACGGCCGAGGCGCCGCTGTCGGCCCGTGAAAAGGCCCTGCAGACCAAGATCGACGCGTTCAACGCCGCGGCCAAGACCCCGGCCGCCGACATCAACGCCCGCGAAAAGCAGAAGTCGGACCTGGAACTGGAGCAGAGCGCCCTGCAGCGCGACGCCGCCCACACCCAGATGGAACTGGTCGCCACGGCCGACGCCGCCCAGCAGACCTATTCGGTCGAGCTGCAGCCGGCCGTGATCTCGGCCTACCAGTCCAAGCAATGCGGCGTGCTGCTCGAGCGCAGCGCCGTGGCCATCTTCAACCCGGCCATGGACATCACCCCGCAGATCGTCAGCGCCCTGGACGCCCGCGGCAAGGCCGCTTCGTTCCAGGCCCTGGAGCGCACCAAGCTGACCCCGCAGCAAGCCGCCCAGCTGGCCGCCCAGCTGCAGCGCTAAGCACTGTGAGCGCCCGCTCGGCCTTTCCGGCTGGGCGGGCGCTTTCCGTTACGGCATTGACTCGGGGCGGCTTTGGGCCGCCTACACTTCGTCCGTATCGGGCGATTCCCGGGACGGCCGTCGTCGAGAGGTTTGCATGCCGGACCCCCGCTTTTTCGAGACCCTGGGTCCGGTTTCCGTGTCCGATCTGGCGCTTGCCGGCGGAGCGGAACTGGCTGATCCGGGCCTTGGCGAGCGCCTGATCGCCACCGTCGCGCCGCTGGACGGCGCGGGCCCGAACGCCGTCTCCTTCCTTTCCGATCCGCGCAGGGCCAAGGGCCTGTCGGCCTGCGAGGCCGGCGCGATCTTCATGCGTCCCCAGCATCGCGAGTTCGCGCCGCAAGGCTGCGCCGTGCTGCTGACCCCGCATCCCCAGGCCGCCTGGGCCGCCGCCGCCGCGCTGCTGCATGCGCCGCGCCGTCACGAGGCCGACGCGCCCGCCATCCATCCGTCCGCCGTGCTGGAGGAGGGCGTGTGCCTGTCGCCGGGCGTGGTCGTGGGCCAGGACGCCCGCATCGGCCGCGGCACGGTGATCGGCCCCGGCGCCGTCATCGGCCCTGGCGTGGCCATCGGCCGCGACGGCTTCGTCGGCGCCAACGCCGTGGTCGGCTTCGCCCTGATCGGCGACCGCGTCAGCCTGCACGCCGGCTCGGTGATCGGCGAGGCGGGCTTCGGCGCCGCGCCCGGCGCCAAGGGCGTGGTCGACCTGCCGCAGCTGGGCCGCGTGGTCCTGCAGGACGGGGTGACGCTGGGCGCCAACAGTTGCATCGATCGCGGCGCTTTCGACGACACCACGGTGGGCGAGAACACCAAGATCGACAATCTGGTCCATGTTGCGCACAACGTGCAGCTGGGCCGTAACTGCGTGCTCGCGGCCTATACCGGGCTGTCGGGCACCACGGTCGTCGGCGACGGCGTCGCCTTCGGCGGCAAGGCCGGCGTCGCCGACCACTTGACGATCGGCCCCGGCGCCAGCATCGGGGCGTCCGCCTCGGTGTTCAAGGACGTGCCGGCGGGCGAGACATGGACAGGGTTTCCCGCGCGACCGATCAAACGGTGGCTGCGAGAGACCGCATGGCTGTCGCGCAGCGCGCGCAGTCGGGGGATGAAAGACGAGGCATGAGCCAGACCGAAACCGCGGCCCCGCAGACCGACATCGACATCGCCGAGATCCTCAACCGGATCCCGCACCGCTACCCGTTCCTGCTGGTCGACCGGGCCGAAGCCTACGAGCCGCACAAGTCGATCGTCGGCATCAAGTGCGTGACGGTGAACGAGCCGTTCTTCCAGGGCCACTTCCCGGGCAACCCGGTGATGCCGGGCGTGCTGATCATCGAAGCCCTGGCCCAGACGGGCGCGGTGCTGATGAGCAAGTCGCTGGAAGTCGACACCGCCGGCAAGACGATCTTCTTCATGTCGGTCGACAACGCCCGCTTCCGCAACCCCGTGCGCCCGGGCGACGTCCTGCGCATGGAGGTCGAGGTGCTGCGTGCGCGGTCCAGCATCTTCAAGTTCAAGGGCGTGGCCAAGATCGGCGACAAGGTCGCCGCTGAGGTCGAGTTCGCCGCCATGGTCGTGGAGACCCCGACGAAATGACCAAGATCCATCCGACCGCCATCGTCGACGCCGCCGCCAAGCTGGCTGACGACGTCGAGATCGGGCCGTTCTGCATCGTCGGCCCGGACGTGACCCTGCAGGCCCGCGTGCGCCTGCTGTCGCACGTGGTGGTCGATGGCGTCACCACCATCGGCGAGGACACCGTCGTCCACGCCTTTTCCGCGCTGGGCGGTCCGCCCCAGCACCTGGGCTACAAGGGCGAGCGCACCCAGCTGGTCATCGGTCCGCGCAACGTGATCCGCGAACAGGTGACGATGAACACCGGCACGGCCTCGGGCCGTGGCGTGACCACGATCGGCGCCGACGGCTTCTTCATGGCCGAGGCCCACGTCGCCCACGACTGCACGGTCGGCGACAACGTGGTGCTGGCCAAGGGCGCGACCCTGGGCGGCCATGTCGACGTCGGCAACTTCGTGTTCGTCGGCGGCCTGGCGGCCATTCACCAGTTCTCGCGCGTGGGCCGCTACAGCTTCATCGGCGGCCTGGCCGCGGTGACCAAGGACGTCATCCCGTACGGCTCGGTGTGGGGCAACCACGCCCACCTCGAGGGCCTGAACCTGGTGGGTCTCAAGCGCCGGGGCTTTTCGCGCGAGAGCATCAACGCCCTGCGCGCGGCCTACCGCCTGATGTTCGCCGACGAAGGCACCTTCCAGGAGCGCCTGGACGACGTGGTCGAGACCTATTCGGCCGTGCCCGAGGTGATGGAGATCGTCGACTTCATCCGCGCCGACGGCAACCGTCCGCTGTGCCTGCCCGAGCGCGAGGTCTGATCTTGCGCAAGCTTGGACTGATCGCCGGCGGCGGGGCCCTGCCGATCGAACTGGCCGCCCACTGCGAGCGCGCCGGCCGGCCGTTCTCGGTGATGCGCGTCAAGGGCTTCGCCGATCCCTCGCTCGAGCAGTATCCCGGCGCCGAGGTCGGCATCGCCGAGTTCGGCAAGGCCTTCAAGGCGCTGAAGGAGGAGGGCTGCGAGGCCGTCTGCTTCGCCGGCGTCGTCGATCGCCCCGACTTCTCGGCCCTGATCCCCGATTTCCGGGGCGTGAAGGTGCTGCCGGGCCTGATCAAGGCCGCGCGCGAGGGCGACGACGCCCTGCTGCGCCGGGTGCTGACCGAGTTCGAGAAGGAAGGCTTCATCGTCGAGGGCGCCCACGAGGTGCGCGGCGAGATGACCCTGCCGGCCGGCCCGCTCGGCCGCTACGCTCCGCGTGAACAGCACGGCGCCGACATCGATCGCGCCCTGACCGTGGCCCGCGCCATCGGCGGGCTGGACGTGGGGCAGGGGGCCGTGGTCTGCGACGGCCTGGTCCTGGCCGTCGAGGCTCAGGAAGGCACCGACGCCATGCTGCGCCGGGTCGCCGACCTGCCGCAGGCCGTTCGCGGCTGCCCCGAGGCGCCCAAGGGCGTGCTGGCCAAGGCGCCCAAGCCGATCCAGGAGACCAAGGTCGACCTGCCGACCATCGGCGTCGCCACCATCCAGCGCGCGGCGCGCGCCGGCCTGGCCGGCGTGGTCGGCGAGGCGGGCCGCCTGCTGATCGTCGACCGTGACCAGGTGATCGCCTGCGCCGACGACCTGGGGCTCTTCGTCTACGGCGTCGAGCCGCGCTGATGAGCGCCGGCCGGCCGCTGACGGTCATGCTGGTCGCGGCCGAAGCCTCGGGAGACAATCTCGGCGCGGGCCTGGCCAAGGCGCTGCGGGCGCGGCTGGGCGACCAGGTGCGCTTCGTCGGCCTAGGCGGCGCGCGCATGGCGGCCGAGGGCGTGCAGAGCCCCTTCGATATCTCCGAACTGTCGATTCTCGGCCTCTTCGAGGGGCTGAAGGCCTATCCGCGCGTCCTGCGCCGGCTGAAGGACGTCGAGGCCCTGGCGGTGCGCGAAAAGCCCGACGTGGCCGTGCTGATCGACGCCTGGGGCTTCAACATCCGCCTGGCCAAGCGCCTGCGGGCGCTCGACCAGTCCATGGCTTTGATCAAGTACGTCGCGCCGCAGGTCTGGGCCTCGCGTCCTGGCCGGGCCGCGACCCTGGCCCAGGCCGTGGACCTGCTGCTGGCCACCCAGCCGATGGACAAGCCGTTCTTCGACGCCGTGGGCCTGCCCAGCGTCTTCGTCGGCAACCCGGCCCTGGCCCGCGACTTCAGCGGCGCCGACGCCGGCCGGGCGCGCGCGGCCATCGGCGCTGGTCCCGATGATCCGATCCTTGCCGTGCTTCCGGGCAGCCGCCCGTCCGAGATCGAGCGCGTGCTGCCGGCCTTCGAGGACGCCGTGCGCATCCTCAAGGCGGACCGCCCCGGCCTGCACGTGGTGGTTCCCGCCGCCCAGACGGTGGCGGCGGCGGTGAAGGCGCGCGTGGCCGGCTGGCCGTTCCGCGCCCACGTCATCGAGGACGACCAGGCCAAGGACGACGCCATGAAGGCCGCGACGGTGGCCCTGGCCTGCAGCGGCACGGTGACCATCGAACTGGCCCTGGCCGGAGCGCCGATGGTCGTGGGCTACAAGATCGGCGCGATCACCTACGCCCTGCTCAAGCGCCTGATGACGCCGCGCTGGGTGACGCTGTTCAACATCGCCGCCAACCAGGAGGTCGCGCCCGAACTGCTGCAGCACGCGTGCACGGGCGAGCGGCTGGCGGCGGCGCTGGCCCAGCGGCTGGATGATCCGATGCTGCGCGAGCGGCAGGTGGCGCAGCAGTTCGCGGCGCTCGAACGCCTGGGGCGCGGCATGCCCGACCCGGCCGAGGCGGCCGCCGAAGCCATGCTCGGCTTTCTGGAAAAGCGAAGCGCCAAAACGGGTTAAGACCCGCTTCACGCCTGTGGATTAATCTCGCGGCAACCTTCTGCGCCCTTGCGCCGCCGTGGAGCCCGCCGTGTCGGTCCAGCCGATTGGAACCGTCGTTCCCAACCTCGCCCCGGTGCAGCCGACGGCGATGGTGGCGGCCGCCGGCCTCCAGGGCGGGCAGACGGGGCAGGCGGGCCTGCCGCCGCCGGCCATGCTGGCCCAGCTGGCCATGGCCGAGGCGACCGAGGCGCTGGGCAAGATCGCCGCCCAGCCCGGCGCCGCTCCCGAGACGCCCGACACCGTCGAGAGCCTGCTGAAGGGCGGAGCCACGGGCCAGGCCCGCGAGATCCTGCTGGCCAGCCCGACGATCCAGGCCAAGGTGGTTTCCGACATGGTCGGCCGCGCCGCGTCGACGCAGGGCGGCATGGCGCCGTTGCTGGCCGACCTGGAGCGGGTCTCGACCTCGCCCCAGGCGCCGGCCCTGGTGCGCCAGGCCGCCGCCAACATGCTGGCCCTGCGCTCGCCCATCGACGGCGCGGTGACCGCCGGCGAGATCCGCCAGGCCTTCGGCCGGTCCGGCCTGTTCATGGAAAGCCGCCTGGCCGAGGAGGCGCCCGCGCCGGGCGCCGCGCCGCTGGCCGCCAAGGACCTGAAGGCCGCCATGCTGGTGCTGCGGGCCGCCGTGGCCAGCTGGAGCGCCCAGACCGGTCCGCCCTCACCCCAGGCCCCCCTGACTCCGCTGACGTCCCAGGCGCCGTCGGCGACAGCCACGCCGATCCCCGCCGCGCCGCAGGGCGCGGTCGCTCCGCCATCGACCTTGACGGCGGGCGCTCCGGGCCTTCCGCAGCCGATCGCCGAGCCGCCTGCCGGCGCCCTTGCGGCCACACCTGGCGCGCCACCGCCGGCCGCCATGGCCTCGACGGCTCAGGCCGCGCCCAGGAGCGATCCGCAGCCGCTTCCCGCGACGCCGATTTTCGCCCAGGCCGACGAGGCCGCCGACACGCCCGTCGCCCGCTTTCTGGCGGCCGTCGCGCCGCCGCCGGCTCCTCGGCAGGCGGCCCAGCCCGCCGCGGCCCTGTTCGTTCTGGCGCAGGAGGCCGCCGCTGGTTTCGAGGAGACGCCCGTCGCCCGGCAGGCCGTGACGCCGCTGGCGCCGCCGCCCGGCAAGGGACCGCCGCCACCGTTCGCGGGCGGACCCGTGGTCGCCCAGGCGGCCGCGCCCTCGACGCTTGCGCCTGGCGCCGCGCCAGCCTTCGTGGCCCAGCAACTGGCCAAGGGCGTCGATGCGGCTCTGGCCCGGCAGGAACTTCTGCAGGCCGCCTCGCTGCCCGAACGGGCCGAAACCGTCCGCCCGTCCGAGAACCGGCTCGTCGACGACAAGCCGGGGCCGCGCTGGGTGTTCGACGTGCCGTTCGCCACGCCGCAGGGCTCGGCCGTGGCCCAGTTCGAGATCAGCCGCGACGGCGGCGGGGGCGGGGCAGCAGGCAGCGTCGCCGAGGCGCGCACCTGGAAAGTCCGCTTCTCGCTCGACGTCGAGCCCATGGGCCGCATCGACGCCCAGCTGGCCCTGACGGGCGAGCGCGCCCGCGTGTCGCTGTGGGCCGAGCGTCCGGAGGCGATGGCCCGGTTGCGCGGCGGCGAGGAGATGCTCAACGCCGCCCTGCGCGAGGCCGCCCTGGAGCCGGAGGTGGCGTTCCACGCCGCCGCGCCGCCCGTCGCGACGCCGGCCGCGCCTGGCCGCTTCCTGGACCAGGCCACATGACCCGCGTCTCTGGTCCCCGCATCGCCGTCGCCTTGCGCTACGACGAGCCGAACGCCCCGCGCGTGGTCGCCAGCGGCCGCGGCTGGGTGGGCGACAAGATCGTCGAGACCGCCCGCGAGCACGGTGTGCCGCTGGAGGAGAACCCCGCGCTGGCCCAGGCCCTGTCGACCATACCGATGGAGGAGGAGATCCCCGAGGCGCTCTATGTCGCCGTCGCCGAGATCCTGGGCTTCATCCTTCGCTCGGCCAATCGTAACTGACACCAAGAAAGTTACGGTAGGGGGCTGGGCCAGGCTCGCGCGGCGCCTATATCGGCCTGGACCCCTTCGAGGAGCTTCCATGACCGACCTCTCGGCCTTCCCGATCGCCAGCCGCTGGCCCGCCGCCCACCCGGATCGCATCCAGCTCTATTCGCTGCCCACGCCCAACGGCGTGAAGGTGTCGATCATGCTGGAGGAGGTGGGCCTGCCGTACGAGCCGCACCTGATCGACATCGGCAAGAACGAGACCTGGACCCCGGAATTCCTCAGCCTGAACCCCAACGGCAAGATCCCGGCGATCATCGATCCCGACGGCCCGGGCGGCAAACCCTTCGGCCTGTTCGAGAGCGGCGCGATCCTCGTCTATCTGGCCGAGAAGACCGGCAAGCTGCTGCCGACCGATCCGGCCGCGCGCTACGAGACCCTGCAGTGGGTGTTCTTCCAGATGGCCGCCGTCGGCCCGATGTTCGGGCAGCTGGGCTTCTTCCACAAGTTCGCGGGTCGCGAGTACGAGGACAAGCGTCCGCTGGAGCGCTACCGCGCCGAGAGCCAGCGCCTGCTGGGCGTGCTGGAGACCCGCCTGGAGGGCCGCGACTGGCTGATGGGCGACGCGTACACGATCGCCGACGTCGCCACCCTGGGCTGGGTGCGCAATCTGGTGGGCTTCTACGAGGCGGCCGAACTGGTCGACTACAAGAGCCTGAAGAATGTGCCGGCGTGGCTGGAGCGGGGTCTCGCCCGTCCGGCCGTGCAGCGCGGCCTCAACATCCCGGCGCGCGGCTGATCCCGCAGCGGGGCGGGCGGCGACAGCCGCCTGCTCCGGCGCCATAAGGCAGGCGACCCCTCAACGGCCGCCGATTCTCGTCATGTCGCTGTTTCCCGAGCTGGATGGCCCGCCGTCCGACCGCCTGTTCTTCGGCGTCTTCCCCGAGCCGGCCGTGGCCGAGACCATCGCCGGCCGGGCCCGCGATCTGCGGGGGCGGCTTGGCCTTTCCGGCGCGCCGCTGACGCCCGACCGCCTGCATGTCACCCTGCACCACATCGGCGACTATGCCGGCCTGCCGCGCGGCATCGTCGCCCAGGCGCTAGAAGCCGGCGAGGCGGCGTCCTCGGCCGCGCCGTTCGGCGTGACCTTCGACAAGGCCGCCAGCTTCAACAATCGCGGCAACAATCCCTTCGTCCTGCAGGGCGGGGAGGGGCTGCTCGCCCTGCACGATTTCCAGAAGGCGCTGGGCCTTGCCATGGCCCGCGCGGGGCTGGGCAAGCAGGTCGCCAAACAGTTCAACCCGCACGTGACGCTGCTCTACGACCGCGCCCTGGCGCCGGAGACACCGGTCGAGCCCGTGTCGTGGGGCGTCTCCGAGTTCGTGCTGATCCACAGCCTGCTGGGCCAAACCCGGCACATCGTGCTGGGGCGCTGGCCCTTGAAGGGATGATCTAGCGATCCTGCACGTTGCCGGAATGGCTGGTGTTCTGGCGCAGGTTCCCGTGCCGGCCCTGTTCGGCCAGATTGACGTCGGCGTTGCCAGGATCGGGCGATTGCAGGCCTTCGCGGCTGGCGTGGCCTTCGATGTCGGGCTTCTGGCCCTTGAAGGCGCGTTGCTCGCGCGGAATGGGCGGGGCCTTGGACATGGCTTCCTCCTTGTGGTTGTCGGAGGAAAACCGTCGGAGCGCGGGCGGCGTTCCCAGCGCCCAGCTTGCCGTCAGGCCGCCGGCGGGGCCGGGCGCGAGACCACGAAGGCCGCGCACGCGGCCATGATCGCGCCCACCAGCAGGCCCAGCCACAGCTTTGGACGGGCCGCGATCAGGAAGATCGCCATGCCGCTGGCCATCCCCAGGCAAGCCAGGACCTTGGCCTTGCGCGGGATCGCGCCATTGGCTCGCCAGGCGCGGATCGACGGGCCGAAGCGCGGATGGTTCAGCAGCCAGGCCTCCAGCCGGGGCGAGGATTTTCCAAAGCAGCCGGCGGCCAGGATCAGGAAGATCGTCGTCGGCAGCAGCGGCAGGAAGGCCCCGGCTATGCCAAGGCCGGTGAACGCCAAGCCGGCGACCAGGTAGCCGACCCGCAGGCCGCGCGAGGCGGGCAGGGCCGCCTCCGGGGCGTCCAGTTCCAGGGAAGGCGGTTCAGCCGAAGGCGGCGTCGACATAGGCCTGCACCCGTGAGAAGGCGGCTTCCGCGCCGGCGATGGCGCGCGCCTCGCCCGCTTGGTCCAGCCCGGCCGCGTCCAGGGCGGCGGTGAACTGGCGCCAGTGGGCGGCGCGACCGTCAGGATGACCCGCAAGGTGGCGCGCGCCGAAGGTCTCGTCCAGGCCGAGCTTGGCGGCGGCCTTGAACAGGAACGCCGCGCCCAGGTTCGAGCCTTCGGCCACGTAGAGCCAGCCCAGGGCGGTGGCGAGATCCGGCTCGTCCTCGGCCGTGAAGGCCGGCGGCGGCAGGTCGGCGAGGGCGTCGAGGGCGAGGTCCGTTCGGTCCTKGGCGATCTGCGAGAAGCGGCGGCGGCCGTCGAGGTCGGGCAGGCGCTCGGCCAGTTCGGGCCGCAGGTAGAGGCCGTCGATGTCGCGATGGAACCGATACTGCACGTCGAGGAACCGTCCGTAGCGCGCGCGATCGGCGAACGGCTGGCCGGCCATGATGCTCTTGTCGAGACGCTCGTGCGTCGCCTCCGTGCCGGCCTTCAGCCGCTTGGCGAGGGAAGGGGCTTGGGCGAGGGCGAGATCGGTCATGGAAGTCATGTTGTCATGTCGCGACTGAGACGCAACTGCTCCAGGTCAAATCCGACCGCGCCTCGGACGAAAATGCTAATCGGATGAGGAAGGGGCCGACTCGCGGCCCGGGATCTCTGGAGCGCGCCCCGATGACGGTGACGATCTACGGCATCAAGGCCTGCGACACGATGAAGAAGGCCCGCACCTGGCTCGACGAGCACGGCGTGGCCTACGCCTTCCACGACTACAAGGTCTCGGGCGCGGACCGCGCCGACGTCGAGCGCTGGGTCGCGCAACTGGGCTGGGAGACGGTGCTCAACCGCGCCGGCACGACCTTCCGCAAGCTGCCCGACGCCGACAAGGCCGGCGTCGACGCCGGCAAGGCCGTCGAGCTGATGCTGGCCCAGCCCTCGATGATCAAGCGGCCGATCCTCGACGTCGACGGCAAGCTCTTGGCGGGCTTCAAACCCGATCAGTACACGGCCATTCTCGCCTGACGAGCGAAACGCCGCTTGCGCGATTGACGCGAGTTGGCGAACTTTGGGGCGACAAGGACCGCGTGCAGCGGCTAAGTCTAGAGGAAACGGCCGGTTCGTCCGGCGGCAGGGCATTGAGTGGGCGTGACTTCGGGGCTTCCCTACGATCTGGCGATCTTTGATTTCGACGGCACGCTGGCCGACAGCGGCGCCGTGGTGCTGAAGCTCGTCAACCCGATGGCCAGGATGTACGGCTTCAAGAGCGTCACCGACGAGGAAGTCGAGATGCTGCGCGGCCGTCCCAACCGCGAGATCATCAAGTACCTGGGCGTCTCGGCCTGGAAGATCCCGATCATCGCCGCCCACGGCAAGAAGCTGATGGCCGCCGAGATCGGCTCGATCGGGCTGTTTCCCGGCGTTCCCGACATGCTCAAGGCCCTGGCGGCCGGCGGCGTGCGCCTGGCCGTGGTCAGCTCCAACAGCGAGGCGACGATTCGCACCGTGCTGGGGCCCGACCTCGCCAAGCTGATCGACCACTACGGCTGCGGCGCCTCGCTGTTCGGCAAGGCCAAGAAGTTCACCAAGGTCATCAAGACCGCCCGGGTGAAGCCGGGCCGGGTGATCTCGATCGGCGACGAGACCCGCGACATCGACGCGGCCAACGCGCTGGGCCTGGCGTCCGGCGCCGTCACCTGGGGCTACGCCACCCGCCAGCTGCTGGTCGACCATGCGCCGACCGTGCTGCTCGACGCGGTCGACGACATCGTCGCGCGCCTGACCCTGCGGGCCGAAGCGCCGGCCGTCGCCACGGCCTGATCTCCCTTACGAAAGTTTCATCTCGGGCGGCGCCTCCAAACGGCGCCGTCGAAGCCTCTTCCCTGTACGAGACGAAAGCGACAGGCTCTCGTCGGACTTTCGAGGGGAACGAGTCATGGAAGACATTCTGGTCCCGCTGGGCTTTTTCGCGATGATCGCCGCCATCGTGCTGGTGCCGGTGTGGTTGCGGGCCCGCAACAAGCAGGAAATGCAGGCGACCGTGCGCACGGCGATCGAGAAGGGCCAGGCCCTTCCGCCCGAGCTGGTCGACGCGATGACCAAGGACATCAAGCCGCCGAAGGAATCGACGGCGGTGCGCGACATCCGGGCCGGGGTGATCCTGATCGCCGTCGGCGCGGGCCTGGCCGTGATGGGCCTGATCCTGGGTCAGAGCCACGACGAGGCCTTCCATCCCCTGCTCGGCGCGGCGGCCATCCCGGCCCTGATCGGCGCGGCCTATGTGGTTCTCAGCTTCTTCAACCCCAACAAGGGTTACCGGCCGGACGCCTGACGCAGACGCCTGGGGGAAGAGGGGACTTTCATCATGGGCATCGAACGCCCACCCACCACCGGTCACGACGTCGAACTGGCGGCTCTTGCCGCCACCGGCGACCGCCGGGCCTACGGGGAACTGGTGCGCAGGCACGGCTCGGCCGTGAGAGGCCTGCTGCGTCGCCTGGGCGCGGATCCGGCCACGGCCGACGACGTCGCCCAGGACGCCTTCCTGGTCGGCTTCGAGCAGATCGCCGACTATCGCGGCGAGGGGGCTTTCGGCGGCTGGATCAAGAAGACCGCCGCGCGGCTCTATCTGCGCAAGGTCAAGCGCGACGCGCGCCTGATCTTCTCGGACGCTGCGCCGGAAGAGCCGTCGCCGACGATCTCGGACGCGGCGCCCGGCGACCGGCTGGATCTCGACGAGGCGCTGAAGGGCCTGTCGCACGGCGAACGGCTGTGCGTCTCGCTCTGCTACGGCGCGGACTGGTCTCATGCGGAGGCGGCGGAGGCCTTGAACATCCCGATCGGCACGGTCAAATCCCATGTCAAACGTGGTCTGGATAAACTCAGGGCCAGGCTGGCCCCGCCCACGGACGCCTCGGCGCGGAGGGAAGGTCATGGTTGATCGCGACTTCGATGCGCAGCTGTCGCGTCTGTTCGCCGAGCCGCCGGGTTTCCCCGACGCCGAGGCCTTCCACGCGCGGGTTGAGGGGCGGCTCGACCGGGGCTGGGCGCTGCGTCGCCTGGCGATCGGCGCGGCCGGCGGCGTCGCGGGCCTGATCGCGGTCGGGCAGTTGATCGCCAGCCGCTTTGCGGGCGATCTGCGGCGCGCTTCAGACCAGGGCGTCAGCTCGGTGGATCTGGGCGTCGACAAGCTGATGGACCAGGTGAATCAGTTCGTCGCCACCCCGGCCAGCGTAGAAACCCTTTGGCTCGGCGCCGCTCTTGCGGCTATCGCTCTGGCCTTCGCCGTCACCCGACTGGTCGAAGAGTTCTAATCCGGAGGCGGCCCCCGCCGTGCTCCGGGCGTCCGCAATAGAGCCGGAGCGAGTATTGTCCGCCCATCGTCAGGAGACGGTCCGCCGTCTCGCCGCCCCCGATATCGCCGCCCGTAAGGGCGGCGTTCCGATCGTCTGCCTCACTGCCTACACCGCCCCGGTGGCGGCCGCCCTCGACGACGCCTGCGACGTGCTGCTGGTCGGCGACTCGCTGGGCATGGTAGTGCACGGCCTGCCCAACACCGTCGGCGTGACGATGGAGATGATGATCCTGCACGGCCAGGCGGTCATGCGCGGCTCGCGCAAGGCCATGGTCGTGGTCGACATGCCCTTCGGCTCGTACGAGGGCGCGCCGGAAGAGGCCTACGCCAACGCCGTGCGCATCATGAAGGAAACCGGCGCCCAGGCCGTGAAGGTCGAGAGCGGCCCGACGGTGCCGCAGACCATCCGCTATCTCGTCGACCGCGGCGTGCCGGTGATGGGCCATGTGGGCCTGCGCCCGCAGGCGGTGCTGGTCGACGGTGGCTTCAAGGCCAAGGGCCGCGACGAGGAAGGCCGCCAGAAGATCCTGGCCGAGGCCCGCGCCACCGCCGACGCCGGCGCCTTCGCCGTCGTCATCGAGGGCGTCGCCGAGGCCCTGGCCCGCGAGATCACCGAAGCCATCGCCCCGCCGACCATCGGCATCGGCGCCTCGGCCGGCTGCGACGGCCAGGTGCTGGTCAGCGACGACATGCTAGGCCTGTTCGACTGGACGCCCAAGTTCGTGCGCCGCTACGCCGACCTGAAGGGGGCGATCGAGAAGGCCGCCGCCGACTACGCCCGCGACGTCAAGGACCGCAGCTTCCCCGGCGCGGCCGAGACCTACTACGCCAAGAAGGACTGATCGGGCCGACCCCTCGGTCGCTCCGCGACGGCTTCCCCTTTGGGGGAGGCTGCCCGGAGGGCCGGAGGGGGTCTGCGCCGACAGTTGTCGATGGGCCGGCAAACCGGGGTTCCCCGCCGTTGCGGCGGCGGCGGACACGCTATAGGTTCGCCGCCTGCGTCGCGGCCCGCGCCTCGACTCCTGATGTTTCAACCTCGCGTCGCGTTTCATGACCGACGCCCCGGCGCCGCCCGGCGCCCGTACTGGAGCCTCGTTCGTGGTCGATGTGTTTGACGAGGTCGAAGAGCAGCTTCGCTCCGACCGCTACAAGACCTTCGCGCTGAAGTCGCTGCCCGTCCTGGGCGCGGTCGCCGCGATCGCGGTTCTGGGCGTCGGTGGCTGGTGGGGCTGGAGCGCCTACGAGAGCAGCCGCGCCAACAAGGCCTCGGAAGCCATCCAGAAGACCCTCGAAGTCTACGAGAAGGACGGCCCGGCCAAGGCGTTCGCCGAGTTCGAAAAGCTGTCGAAGGAAGGCAACCCGGGCTACCGCGCCCTGGCCTTCATGCAGATGGGCGGCATCCGCCTCGACGAGGGCAAGACCAAGGAAGCTGTCGGTTATTTCGACGAAGCGGCCAAGATTGCTCCCGATCCTGTCATGGGTGACATAGCGCGCCTCAAATCCGCCTTCGCGCTCATGGACACGGCTCCGTATCAGGAGATCGAGTCGAGGCTGACCCCGTTGACCGGCGAGAAGAGCCCTTACCGCGTGCAGGCCAAGGAAGCCTTGGCGTTCGCCAAGCTTCAGGCCGGCAAGCCGGCCGAGGCGCGCGGCGACTTCGTCGTGCTCTCGCTGCTTTCGGACGCCTCGGACGACACCCGCCAGCGCGCCCAGGCGGCGATCCAGATGATCGACTCCGGCTCGGCCAAGGCCCTGCCGGCCGCCGTCAAGGCCGCTCTCGCCCTGCCGCCGCAGGTCCAACTCGCGCCCGGCCAACTGCCGCCGGGCCTGCAACCCCAAGCTCAATGAGCCGCCGACCCATGACCCTGAAGCGTTCCCTGCTGCTCGCCGCGATGATGTCGGCCGCGGTGTCGGTGACCGGTTGCTCGACGGTGTCGAAGCTCAACCCCTTCGGCAAGGACGACAAGAACAAGGCCACCGCCAGCCAAGGCCAGCGGATCTCGGTCATCGCCTTCGACCAGAAGGTCGAGGCGGCCGACGGCCTGAAGGGCGTCGATTTCTTCCTGCCCGAGCCGCAGGCCCAGGCCGACTGGCGCCTGCCGGGCGGCAGCCCCGAGCAGTCGGTCGAGCACGTCGCCGCCGGCAAGGACTTCGAGATCGCCTGGCGCAAGGGCTTCGGCCAAAAGGCCAACCGCACCTTCCACATCACCGCCAATCCCGTCTCGGCCGAGGGCAAGATCTTCGTGCTCGACGGCGAGGCCAAGGTCTCGGCGCTCGACGCCGTCACCGGCGAGACCCTGTGGCGCCAGGACCTGCGTCCGGCTCGCCAGCCGGGCAAGCGCGGCTTCATGGGCATCGGCGGCCGCAAGGACGACACCAAGGGCTTCGGCGGCGGCGTGGCCTATGCCGACGGCAAGCTCTACGTCTCGTCGGGCTTCCGCTTCGTGGCCCAGCTGGACGCCGCCACCGGCAAGGAAAACTGGCGCCAGGCCACCAGCACGCCGGTCCACGCCGCGCCGACCGTGGTCGACGGCCGCGTCTTCGTCGTCTCGACCGACAACGAGCTGCTGACCTTCGCCGCGGCCGACGGCACGCCGGGCTGGACCTACCAGGCCCTGATCGAGCCGGCCCGCATCCTGGGCGCCTCCAGCCCCGCCGTCAGCGGCGACACCGTCGTCGCCGGCTTCGCCTCGGGCGAACTGGTGGCCCTGCGCACCGGCAACGGCAACGACCTGTGGAGCGAGGCCCTCAGCCGCGCCAGCCGCACCAACGCCCTGTCGGAGATCCGCGACATCGCCGGTCGCCCGGTGATCTACAAGGGCGACGTCTACGCCGTCAGCCACTCGGGCGTGTTCGCCGCCACCGACCTGCGCACCGGCCAGGCCCGCTGGACCCTGCCGGTCACGGCCATCACCACCCCGTGGCCCGTGGGCGACGTGGTCTACGTGGTCGACAAGGCCGGCCAGGTGATCTGCGCCTCGCGCGACAGCGGCCAGGTCCACTGGATCCGCGACCTCAACGAGACCGACAAGCTTTCCAAGAAGCAGAAGAAGAAGCTGGCCAAGCGTCCGCGCATCTGGTCCAGCCCGATCCTGGCTTCGGGCCGCCTGATCACGGTGTCGAGCTACGGCGAGGCCGTGGCCCTGAACCCCAAGACCGGCGCCACGGAAAAGACCCTGAAGATCGGCGCGCCGGTGCTGCTGGCCCCGATCGCCGTCGGCGACAAGGTCTTCGTCACCACCGACGAGGCGGACCTGATCGCGATCCGCTGACGCCGTCCGGGGCCTCCAACGGCTCCGGTTGCAGTTCAAACCCGTCCCGGGCCCGGGCTGGCGAATCGCCGGCCCGGGCTTGTTGCTTTGCCGGGACCAGAAAAATCGACTACTGACCGCCTATGCCTTTGAAACTCGCCATCGTCGGCCGCCCCAATGTGGGCAAGTCCACGCTGTTCAACCGCCTCGCCGGCAAGAAGCTGGCCCTGGTCGACGACCAGCCGGGGGTCACCCGTGACCGCCGGTTCGCGCACGGCCGCCTCGGCGACCTCGATCTGGAGCTGATCGACACCGCCGGCTTCGAGGACGTCACCGACGAGAGCCTGGAAGCGCGCATGCGCGCCCAGACCGAGCTGGCCATCGACGAGGCCGACGTGGCGCTGTTCGTGTTCGACGCCCGCGAAGGCCTGACGCCGCTCGACAAGATCTTCGCCGAGATGCTGCGCCGCCGGAACAAGCCGGTGGTCGTGGCGGCCAACAAGTCCGAGAGCAAGCAGGCCGAGGCCGGCGCCGCCGAAGCCCACCAGCTGGGCCTGGGCGCGCCGGTGCCGATCAGCGGCGAGCACGGCGAGGGCATGGCCGATCTCTATGCGGCGCTTCTGGCGGTGACGCCCGAGGAGCTGCAGGAAGAGTTCGAGGACTACGACGACGACACCAAGCCGATCAAGATCGCCATCATCGGCCGTCCGAATGCCGGCAAGTCGACCCTGGTCAACCGGCTGATCGGCGAGCAGCGCCTGCTGACCGGCCCCGAGGCCGGCATCACCCGCGATTCGATCTCGGTCGACTGGACGTGGGACGGCCGCAAGATCCGCCTGGTCGACACCGCCGGCCTGCGCAAGAAGGCCAAGGTCAACGAGAAGCTCGAGAAGCTGTCGACCCAGGACACCATCCGCTCGATGACCTTCGCCGAGGTCGTGCTGCTGGTGATGGACGCCACCCATCCGTTCGAGACGCAAGACCTGCAGATCGCCGACCTGGCCGAGCGGGAAGGGCGCTGCGTCGTCTTCGTGCTGGCCAAGTGGGACCTGATCGAGGATCCGGGCCAGATCCTCAAGGAATTCAACGAACACGCCGAGCGCATGCTGCCCCAGCTGCGCGGCGCGCCCGTCGTGGCGCTGTCGGGCGAGACCGGCCGCGGCGTCGAGCGCCTGATGCCGGCCGTCATCAAGACGCACCGCGACTGGTCGACCAAGGTCAAGACCCGCGACCTGAACGACTGGCTGCAGATGGCCATGCAGCGCCACCCGCCGCCCGCCGTGAACGGAAAGCGCGTGAAGCCCAAGTACATGGCCCAGACCAAGGCCCGTCCGCCGACGTTCGTGCTGTTCTCCAGCCGCGCCGACCAGATGCCCGACCACTATCGGCGCTACCTGGTCAACAGCCTGCGCGAGAGCTTCGACCTGCCGGGTGTGCCGCTGCGCATCACCATCAAGTCGGGCGCCAACCCCTATGCCGACGCCGACCAGGGTCCGGCGCGGGGCAAGCGCGCCTTCGACAAGAAGGAAGCCGAGAAGGCCCGCCTGAAGGCGGCCCGCAACACGGTCAAGAAGTCGGCCCAGAAGGCGACGATCTCGGCCGAGGCGCCGGCCGACGCCGGCAAGGCCGCCGTCAAGTCGGTCAAGCCGCAGGGACCCAAGGCGCAGAAGAAGGTGTCGACTGCTCCCAGCTACAAGGTCGGGACCAAGGCCGCCGGCGGCAAGGCCGGCTCGGCGCCCCGCCGCCCCGTGGCCGGCTCGCGCGTCGTGCGTGGCAACAAGACCCCCGGCGGCAAGCCCAAGGGGCGGTAGTCAACGCCGGCTCGAAAACTGAAAGCCTCGCCCTGGAAGCCAGGGCGAGGCTTTTTGCTTTGGGGAGGGCGGATGTTCTTGGGCGATCTGGTGAAGATCGATCCGACCTAGAACTCTTCCCAGTCCTGGCCGACGGCGACGCCGGGGCGGAACGACTGGGCGATGCGGGTCTGGGCGGCGGCGACCGGGTTCTCGGCCGCCGGACGATGGGCCGGCGCGAGCGCGGGGCGAGAGATCACCTGGGCCGGGGGAGCGCCGGTCTCGAAGCGCGAGACCAGTTCGGCCAGGGACGAGGCCTCGTTGCGCAGGCAGGCCGCGGCGGCCGTGGCCTCCTCGACCATCGCCGCGTTGCGCTGGGTCACCTGGTCCATCTGGTTGATGGCGGTGTTGACCTGGTTGAGGCCCGTGGCCTGCTCGTGGGCCGACTGGGCGATCTCGGAGATCAGGGTGTCGATCTCGGCGATGCGGCCGACGATGCCGGTCAGCGAGTGGCCGGTGTCGCCCACCAGCTTGGCGCCGCGCTCGACCTGGGCGCTGCTGTTGGCGATCAGGGTCTTGATCTCCTTGGCGGCCTCGGCCGAGCGCTGGGCCAGCGCGCGGACTTCCTGGGCCACGACCGCGAAGCCGCGACCGGCCTCGCCGGCGCGCGCCGCCTCGACGCCGGCGTTGAGGGCCAGCAGGTTGGTCTGGAAGGCGATCTCGTCGATGACGCCGATGATCTGGCCGATCTTGCCCGAGCTCTGCTCGATCTCGCCCATGGCCGCGATGGCGTCGCGCATGATCTCGCCCGAGCGGGTGACCTCCTGGCGCGTGCTGGAGGCGGCGGTCGAGGCCGCGCGGGCCCCTTCGGCGCTGCGGCGCACGGTGGCGGTGATCTCGTCGAGGGCCGCGGCGGTTTCCTCGAGGGCGGCGGCCTGCTGCTCGGTGCGCTTGGAGAGGTCTTCCGAGGCGCCGGTGATTTCGTTGGAGCCGTTGTGCACGCCCTGCGTCGACGAGCCGATCTCGGTCATGGCCTGGCGCAGCGACTGCAGGGCGGCGTTGTAGTCGCTCTTGATCGAGGCGAAGCGGCCGTCGAAGGCGGCGGTGATGTCGGCGGTCAGGTCGCCGCCGGCCAGGCGCTTGAGGTTGTCGGCCAGGGTCAGCACAACGGCGCCCTGTTCGGCCTCGGTGCGGCGCAGGGCCTCGTTGGCCATCCGCTCCTGTTCGGCCTGGGTGATGTCGGTGCAGAACTTGATGACCTTGCAGGGCTTGCCCGCGGCGTCGAACACCGGGTTGTAGGCGCCCTGGATCCAGATCTCGACGCCGCCCTTGCCCTGGCGCTGGAACTTGCCGGCGAAGAACTCGCCGCGGCCCAGGTTCAGCCAGAACTGCTTGTACTCGTCGCTGCGGGCGAAGTCGGGGTCGGCGAACATGCTGTGATGGCGGCCGCGGATCTCGTCCAGCGAGTAGCCCACCGTCTTCAGGAAGTTGGTGTTGGCCGCCAGGATGGTGCCGTCGAGCTGGAACTCGATGACGGCCTGAGAGCGATGGATCGCCGCGACGGTGGCTTCCAACTCGGCGAGACGCTCGTCGGCCGCGGCGCGGCCACGCTTGAACGCAAACGGCATTGTCCAAACCCCCGAGGGATCGCGCCCAGGCAGCGCTGCATCCTTAGGGTGAGACTTCGAGTCTTATTCCATGCTTAACGAGCGACGGTTTCCGAAAGCGTCATCTGCGTCAGGTTGTCGCAGTTTCCTGTCTTCAGGCCTTATGTCGTGGAGTCGACTACCAGCTTGGCCGCAGAAAATCCGTATTTTCCGTCAGGCAGGAATGTTTCGTGATTTATCTGTATTTCACGTGCGAAAACTGAACCTGCGAATGTTTACGAGGTTCAGTTATCGGCTGACGCTTGCTGACTCTTGACCTCGTTCCTTGAAGCGAACGACGCCCTTGGGCGGCTCGCGGCCAGGGCGAGCCAGGTCGACGACGAACGGCGCGATCTCGGCCGGGTCCTGCACGGTCTCGGGGTCTTCGCCCGGAAAGGCGCCGGCCCGCATCTTGGTGCGCATGGCGCCCGGATCGATGCAGAAGGCGCGGACCTTGGTGTTCTCCATCTCGTCGGCGTAGCAGTCGACGATGGCCTCCAGGCCGGCCTTGGAGGCCGCGTAGGCGCCCCAGAAGGCCCGATGGCTCTTGGCGACGCTGCTGGTCAGGAAGATGGCCCGGCCGGCGTCGGAGGCGCGCAAGAGCGGGTCCATGGCCCGGATCAGCCGCCAGTTGGCCGTCAGGTTGGTCGACATGATCATGTCCCAGCCCTTGGGGTCCAGGTGACCGACGGGGGTTAGGGCGCCCAGCACGCCGGCCGCGCCCACCAGGATGTCGAGCCTGCCGAAGCACTGGTGCAGGGCCGCACCCAGGTGATCCAGGCCGTCGGCCTCGCGCAGGTCCAGCGGCACCAGGGTGGCGTGCTCGCCGGTGGCGGCGAAGATTGCGTCGTCCAGCGCCTCCAGCGCGCCCTGGGTGCGTCCCAGCGCGATGACGTGGGCGCCGGCCTTGGCCAGGCCCAGGGCGATGGCGTTGCCGATGCCGCGCGTGGCGCCGGTGACGAGGGCGATGCGGCCGGCCAGCGGCGTGTCGGTGGTGGTCATGAGCGTTTCCTGCGCCTCTGGCGGGCGTTTGTTTGTCTGGGAGGGGATCAGGCCTCGTCGGCCGGCCGCGCCGCGTAGCGCTGCGCCAGGACCGAACAGGCCATCAGCTGGATCTGGTGGAAGATCATCAGGGGCAGCACCAGCACGCCGGCCGTGGCCCCGGGAAACAGGATGCCGGCCATGGGCACGCCGGTGGCCAGGCTCTTCTTGGAGCCGCAGAACACGATCGCCACTTCGTCGGCCTTGGAGAAGCCCAGCAGGCGCGCGCCCCACATGGTGGCCAGCATGACCAGCGTCAGCAGCACGCCGCAGACCAGCAGCAGCACGATCAGCTCCAGCGGCGAGACCTTGCGCCACAGGCCCTCGACCACGGCGGCGCTGAACGCCGAATAGACGACCAGCAGGATCGAGCCGCGATCGACGCGGCCCACCAGGGTCTTGTGCTTTTCGATCCACTTTCCGACCAGCGGTCGGGCGATCTGGCCGGCGATGAACGGCAGCAGCAGCTGGATGATGATCGACTTGATCGAGTCCCAGCCGCCGACGTCGCCGTGGGCGTTCATCAGCAGGCCCACCAGCACCGGCGTCAGGAAGATGCCGAACAGGTTCGAGGCCGAGGCCGCGCAGACGGCGGCGGCGACGTTGCCGCGGCCGATCGAGGTGAAGGCGATCGACGACTGCACGGTCGAGGGCAGGCAGGCCAGGAAGACCATGCCCGCGGCCATGGTCGGCGTCAGCACCCCGACCTTGCTGATCGCCAGGCCCAGGATGGGGAACAGTACGAAGGTGAAGGCCAGGATCGTCAGGTGCAGCCGCCAGTGGGTGATCCCGGCGACCACGGCCTCGCGCGACAGCTTGGCGCCGTGCAGGAAGAACAGCAGGGCGATGGCCAGCTTGACCACCCAGCCGACGATGGTCGCCGCTTCGCCTCGCACCGGCAGGATGGAGGCCAGCACCACCATGCCGAACAGGGCGATGATGTAGGCGTCGATCTTCAGCTTGGAGAGGACGGCGGAGACGGGATTGGCCAAGACGCTGGTTCTTTCGTGCGACCTCGCCGGCGAGCGGCGTAACGTACCGCTAGCCGGTTAGCGCAGCTTGGGTCCCCCGAACAAGTCGGAGGACCCTGCAAAGGCGCTGATTAGGCGCTGACCAGCAGCGACAGCTGCTTTTCGGCCTGGTCGTTGCGGCCTTCGGCGATCTCGCGGTCGGTCAGGCGCGTGGGGTAGTCGCCCGTGAAGTAGTGATCGGTGAACTGCGGGGCGACCGGATCGCGCGGCGCGCATTCCAGGGCCTCGTACAGGCCTTCCACCGACAGGAAGCCGAGGCTGTCGACTTCCAGGAACTTGGCCATCTCTTCCAGCGACTTGGTGGCCGCCAGCAGCTGTTCGCGCTCGGGCATGTCGATGCCGTAGAAGTCGGGCCACTTGATCGGCGGGCTGGCCGAACGCAGGTGCACTTCCTTGGCGCCGGCCTCGCGGACCATGCGGACGATCTTCAGCGAGGTGGTGCCGCGCACGATCGAGTCGTCGATCAGCACCACGCGCTTGCCGGCCAGGATGGCGCGGTTGGGGCTGTGCTTCATGCGCACGCCCAGTTCGCGAACGCCCTGGGTCGGCTGGATGAAGGTGCGGCCCACATAGTGGTTGCGGATGATGCCCATCTCGAAGGGCAGGCCGCTTTCCTGGGCGAAGCCCAGGGCGGCCGGAACGCCCGAGTCGGGCACCGGCACGACGACGTCGGCTTCGACGCCGGTCTCGACCGCCAGGCGGCGGCCCATGCGCTTGCGCACTTCATAGACCGAGCGGCCGTTCACGACGCTGTCGGGGCGGGCGAAGTAGACGTACTCGAACACGCAGGGGCGGGCGGCCGGGGCGGCGAACGGGCGCAGCGATTTGACGCCAGTGTCGCTGATCACCACCATCTCGCCGTGCTCGACGTCGCGCACGAAGCGGGCGCCGATCATGTCGAGGGCGCAGGTTTCAGAGGCCAGGACCGGCTTGCCGTCCAGGTCGCCCAGCACCAGCGGGCGGATGCCCAGCGGGTCGCGCACGCCGATCATCTTCTTGTTGGTGATGGCCACCAGGGCGTAGCCGCCTTCGATCTGGCCGATGGCGTCGATGAAGCGGTCGACGATCTTGGCTTTGCGCGAGCGGGCGATCAGGTGGAGGATCACCTCGCTGTCGCTGGTCGACTGGAAGATCGCGCCTTCCTGCACCAGGCGCTCGCGCAGGGTCAGGAAGTTGGTCAGGTTGCCGTTGTGGGCGAGGGCCAGGCCCCCGGTCTCCAGATCGGCGAACATCGGCTGGACGTTGCGGATGAAGCTGCCGCCGGCGGTGGAATAGCGGGTGTGGCCGATGGCCATGTTGCCCGGCAGGCGCTGGACGAGGTCGGCGCCGGTGAAGGCGTCGCCGACGTGGCCCATGTGGCGCTCGGTATGGAAGCGGGCGCCGTCGAAGGCGGCGATGCCGCAGGCTTCCTGGCCGCGGTGCTGCAGGGCGTGCAGGCCCAGCGCCGCGATGGCGGCGGCGTCACGGGCGCCGAACACGCCGAACACGCCGCATTCCAGGCGCAGCGTGTCGTCCTCGGGATCGCGCCAGGGCGCGGACGAGAAGCGGTCGGTCGACTGGCCGATAGACGTCATTGCGATTTCTCCACCAGGTCGTCGAGCTTCCGACGCTGGTCCTTATCATAGCCTTCTTCGCCGCGCTCGGCGTCGGACGGTTTGTCGCTGGCCCCGTCGCGGACGGCGTCCTCGATGGCGGGCGCCAGCTTGCCGGCCAGGCCCGCGCCCTTGGGGGCGAACACCTTCAGCACCTGGGCGCTGGCGTTGGACAGCGGGTAGAACATCGACTCCGACACCCAGGCCGGCACGCGGTCGCGCGGCGTGGCCATGTGGAAGACGAGGTTGAAGACGCCCAGCACGACGAGGGCGCGCAGCAGGCCAAAGCCCAGGCCGATCAGCCGGTCGAGCAGGCCCAGCGTGCCGTCGGCGTGCAGGGTCTTGGTCAGTTGCGCGCCGATCAGGCGCAGCACCACGAAGGCGATGACGAAAGTGACCAGGATGGCGGCGGCGGTCGCCGCCCAATCCGGGTCCATGAATTCGCGAAAGAGCGGGCCGGTCAGGCGCAGGCCCAGCAGGGCGACCACGGCGGCGAGGATGAACGACAGCGCCGAGGTCAGTTCCCGCGAGGCGCCGCGGAAGAAACCGACGGCGCCGGAAACCAGCAGGATCAGTCCGGCGATGATGTCGAACGGCGTCACGCGTGCGAGCTCCAGATGTCGTTCTCGATTCGGCGGACCGCGTCGGCCAGCCGCGCCGCGCCGGCCACCGGCAGGGCGCCGCCGCCTTCGGGCAGGCCCGACAGCGGTCCCAGCGCGCGGCCGAACCCGAGCTTGGCGGCTTCCTTCAAACGCGACTCCATTCGGCTCACGGGCCGGATCTCGCCGGAGAGGCTGACCTCGCCGAACACCACGCAGTCCTGCGGCAGGGCGACATCGAGGGCCGAGGAGGCCAGGGCGGCCGCCGCCGCGAGGTCGGCGGCGGGTTCGGTGATCCTCAGCCCGCCGGCGACGTTCAGATAGACGTCCTTGTCGCCAAAACCAAGGCCGCAACGCGATTCCAGCACGGCCAGCACCATCGCCAGGCGTCCGGAATCCCATCCGACCACGGCGCGTCGGGGCGTTCCGTACGCGGAAGGCGCGACCAGGGCCTGGAATTCGACCAGGACGGGACGCGATCCTTCGATGCCGGCGAACACGGCCGCGCCCGCCGCGCGCTCGCCGCCTTCGTTGAGGAACAGGGCCGAGGGGTTCTTGACCTCGCGCAGGCCGACGTCGCCCATCTCGAACACGCCGATCTCGTCGGTGGCCCCGAAACGGTTCTTGGCCCCGCGCAGGATGCGGAACGGATAGCCGCGCTCGCCCTCGAAGCTCAGCACGGCGTCCACGAGGTGCTCGACCACGCGAGGGCCGGCGATCTGGCCGTCCTTGGTGACGTGGCCGACCAGCAGGATCGCCACGCCCCTCTGCTTGGCCAGGCGAACGAGCTCGGTGGCGCAGGCGCGCACCTGGGTCACCGTGCCGGGACCTGCCTCGTGGGCGTCGCTCCACATGGTCTGGATCGAGTCGATGACCACCAGGTCGAACTTGTCGCGCTTCAGCCCGTCGAGGATGTCGCGCAGGCTGCTCTCGGCGGCCAGCTTCACCGGCGCGCCGGCCAGGCCCATGCGGTCGGCGCGGCCGCGGATCTGTTCGACGGCCTCTTCGCCCGAGATGTAGGCGCAGGCCACCCCCCGGCTCGAGGCGTTGGCGCAGACCTGCAGTAGCAGGGTCGACTTGCCGACGCCGGGGTCGCCGCCAATCAGGATCGCCGAGCCCGGCACCACGCCGCCGCCGCAGACGCGGTCGAACTCGTCGACGCCGGTCAGGATGCGGKGAGGGGCCGGGGTGTCGCTTTCCAGGCCCGTGAACTGCAGGCCGCGCGAGCGCGTGGCCTTGGTCGTGGACATCGCGCCGGGCGGCCGGACGCCGACCTCTTCGACGAGGGTGTTCCAGCTCTGGCAGGCGGGGCATTGCCCGGCCCACTTGGTCTGGACCGCGCCGCAGGACTGGCAGGCGTAGGCGGCGCTGTCGCGGGCCATGGGGTCTCCTGATTCTCGAATGGGTGGAGATTACAGGCTGGCGGTCGCCTGCGCCAAAGCCGGACGCAGGCCCCAGCGGCCCCGGGACGGGCGATGTCGCCGAACCTTGTTCCCGTTTTGAGTGTGATCGGTGTAGATAAGTATCGGGGGGCGCAGATTCAGGATCTTGCTGGAGGCGCCYAGATGTCCGTGGTCGAACCCGGAGCCGTTTCTTCCGATCTCGTGGGCCGCGTGAAGCGGATCCTGCTGACGCCATCGCCCGAGTGGGAGCGCATCGACACCGAGCCCGCGACGATCAAGGGCCTCTATGTCGGCTATGTCTGCATTCTGGCCRCCATCCCGGCGGTGGCCGGCCTGGTGGGCAGCCTGGTCTTCGGGCACGGCATCCCGGGCCTGGCGACGATCCGGCCCTCGCCGGTCGGGGCGATCATCGGCGCGGTCGTGGGCTATGGCCTGTCGCTGCTGTCGGTGTTCCTGCTCAGCCTGATCATCGACGCCCTGGCCCCGTCTTTCGACGGCCAGAAGAACAGCCTGCAGGCCTTCAAGGTGGCCGCCTATTCCGGCACCGCCGGCTGGGTGGCGGGGATCTTCAGCCTGTTTCCGCCGCTGGCGATCATCGGCGGCCTCCTGGGCCTCTATGGCCTCTACCTGCTTTATACGGGCCTGCCGCGGGTGATGAAGGCGCCCAAGGAGAAGGCGATCGGCTACACCGCCGTCACCGTCATCTGCGCCATCGTGCTCTATGTGATCGTCGGCATGGTGACCGGCGCGATCGTCGGCGCGGCGGCGATCGGCGGCGGGCTTGCGGCCTCCAAGGTCGCCGGCGCCGACAGCGGTTCGGTGACCCTGGGCGGCCAGACCTACGACCTGGGCAAGATGGACGAGGCCAGCAAGAAGATGGAGGCGGCCGCCGCCTCGATCGAGGCCGGCAAGGACATCCCCCTGACCTCGCCGGACGTGCTCAAGGGCCTGCTGCCCGGCGCGGCCGGCGGCTATGCCCGCACCTCGCTGGAATCCAGTTCCGGCGGGGCCGGCGGCATGGGCATGTCGGTGGCGCGGGGCGACTACGAGAAGGACGGCAAGCGCTTCACCCTTGCGGTCACCGACCTGGGCGCGCTGGGCGGCATGACGGCCATGGCCTCGGCGATGAACGCCCAGAGCACCTCGGAAACCGAGACCGGCTACGAGAAGACCAGCACCGCCGGCGGCCAGCTGACCACCGAGAAGTGGGACCGCGAGGCCAAGTCCGGCGGCTACACCGTCGTGGTCGGCAACCGCTTCTCGATCGAGGCCAACGGCGACGCCGAAAGCATCGACGACCTCAAGCGCGCGGTCGCCTCGGTCGATGCGGGCAAGCTGAAGAGCCTGGCGCGCTAGGCTGGAGAAAGGGGCGGGGCCTTCAGGCCTCGCCCAGCACCACCCGGCGGGCGCGGCCGGCCAGACGGACGAGCAGCTCGTAGGCCGTGGTGCCGGCCGCCGCTGCGGCGTCGTCCACCGGCAGGTTGGGTCCGATCAGCTCGACCAGCGCGCCGGGACGGGCGGCGTCGCAATCGGTGACGTCGATGGCGATCAGGTCCATCGACACCCGGCCCAGCAGCCGCCGGCGGGCACCGTCGAACCACACGTGGCCGGCAGGGCTGGAGCCGCGCAGCACGCCGTCGGCGTAGCCGCAGGCCAGCACCGCCACCCGCGTCGTCTCGCTCGCCGTGAAGGCCGCGCCGTAACCGATCGACTCGCCGCGCGGCACAACCCGCACCTGCAAGATGGGCGCTTCCAGCGTGGCCACGGCTTCGAGTCGAGCGTCGGCCACGTCGCGCGGGCCGCCGCCATAGAGGGCGATGCCCGGGCGGCACTGGTCGAAGTGATAGTCGCCGCCCAGGAAGATCCCGGCCGAGTTGGCGAGGCTCCTGCGGGCGTTCGGGAACAGCGCCGCCGCGTCGGTGAAACGGGTCAGCTGGCGGGCGTTCAGCGGATGCTCCGGCTCGCCGGCGCAGGCCAGGTGGCTGACCACCAGCGACACGTTCAGATGCTTGAGGCGGTCCATCGAGGCCGTCAGCACCGCGGCCTCCTCGTGGCGCAGGCCAAGGCGGTTCATGCCGGTGTCGACGTGGATCGCCGCCTCCAGCACGCCCTTGCCGGCCTGGCTGTTCCAGGCCTCGACCTGGGGCAGGCTGTTGAGCACGGGGATCAGGCCGGCCTGTATGAGCGTCGGGCCCGAGCCCGGCGTCGCGCCGTCCAGCACGTGGATCTTCGCCTCGCGCTCGCCCAGCGCCTTGCGTAGCGCCACGCCCTCCGACAGGCGCGCCACATAGAAGCCGCGCGCGCCTTCATCCCACAGGCGGCGGGCGACGAGGCCCGCGCCCAGGCCGTAGCCGTCGGCCTTCACGGCCGGCGCCAGTTCGGCGTCGCCGGCCTGCGCCTTAAGCAGGGCGTAGTTGGCCGCGAGGGCGTCAAGGTCGAGGGTCAGGCGGGCGTCGGTCACGGCTGCGGAGGTAGCCGACCCGCGCCTGCAAGGCCAGTGCAGATGCTGTGGAGATGCGGCTAGCGCGTGCTCAGGAACTGGGTCACCAGCGCCTCGACGCCGCTGGCGACGATCTGCACGCCGATGCACATCAGGAGGAACGCCATCAGCCGCGACATCACCCGCGCGCCGTTGACGCCCAGCAGCGACAGCACCCGGTCCGAGGCGCGATAGAACACCCACACCATCAGGGCGATGACGGCGACCGCCAGGCTCGCGCCCATGAAGAACGGGACCACCGAATGGCCCTCGGCCGGACGCTGGGACGACAGGGCGATGGCCACCGAGATCGCCCCGGGGCCGGTGGTGAACGGCATGGTCAGGGGGAAGAAGGCCATGTCCTCGGCCCGCGCCTTGGCGGGGGAGCTGGCCTGGTCGGCCTTTCGCTCTTCATGTTCCTCGGGGGCCATCAGCAGGGCCCAGGCGCGGATCGCCACCACCAGGCCCCCGGCCACCCGCAGGGCGCCCAGGCTGACGCCGAAGAAGTTCAGCACATAGCCGCCCAGCAGCAGCGAACCCAGCAGGATGAAGAAGGCGTAGAGCGCGATGGTCGGCGCCAGGCGCTTGCGCGTCTCGGCCGGATGATCGGCCAGCATCTGGTGGAAGATCAGCGCCGCCCCGACCGGATTGACGATCGAGAACAGGGCCGGAAAGGCCAGCAGGAACGCCCCGACGAAGGTCGAGACGGGCAGGGGGCTGAATTCCATGATGCGCGCTCGACTCCTGAATCGCGCGCCGAGCGTTGCCCGACGCGCATCCAGAGGTAAAGCGCGAGGCGGTTATTCGTCGTCGCCGCCGCGCATCTGGTGGAAGTAGTGATCGCGCGAGAGGTTGCCGAAGCGGGTGGTGTCGCTGTTGAACGACAGGCGCACCGTGCCGATGGGGCCGTGACGCTGCTTGGCGATGATCACTTCTGCCAGGCCCTGCAGCTTGTCCATTTCCTCTTGCCAGGTCAGGTGCTCGGGCGTGCCCTCGCGCGGTTCGGCCCGGCCGACATAGTAGCTTTCGCGGAACACGAACCACACCATGTCGGCGTCCTGCTCGATCGAGCCGGATTCACGAAGGTCGGACAGCTGCGGGCGCTTGTCGTCGCGGCTTTCCACCTGACGCGACAGCTGCGACAGCGCGATGACCGGGCAGGCCAGTTCCTTGGCCAGGGCCTTGAGGCCCATGGTGATCTGCGAGACTTCCTGCACGCGGCTGGCGTTCGAGCCCAGGTCCGAGCCGGTCACCAGCTGCAGGTAGTCGACGACGATCAGGTCCAGGCCCACCTGGCGCTTCAGGCGTCGGGCCCGGGCGGTCAGCTTGGCGATCGAGATACCACCGGTGGCGTCGATGTAGAGCGGCGCTTCCTGCAGCTCCATGGCCGCGTCGCGCACCCGGCCGAACTCCGAGGCGTCGATCTCGCCCTTGCGGAGCTTGTCGCCCGACACGCCGGAGGCGTMGGCCAGCATACGCAGGGCCAGCTGCTCGGCGCTCATTTCCAGCGAGTAGAAGGCCACCACGCCGCCGCTGACGGTCTTGCGGCTGCCGTCGGGCTGGGGCTCCCAGGCGTATTTCTTGGCGACGTTGAAGGCGATGTTGGTCGCCAGCGCGGTCTTGCCCATCGACGGACGGCCGGCCAGCACGATCAAGTCCGACGGGTGCAGGCCGCCGATCTTCTGGTCGAGGTCGATCAGGTCGGACGCCAGGCCCGACATGCCGCCGTCGCGCTGGAAGGCCTCGGCGGTCATTTCCACCGCGCCGCGCAGGGCGTCGCCGAAGCTGACGAAGCCCGAGCTCCTTGCGGATGTGCGTCTCGATCGAGCTGAACAGCCGCTGGTGGAAGGGCTCGTAGAAGTGGCGTCCCTGCAGGCTGTCGGTCAGCCGCTCGTAGGCCGAGTTATCGTACAGCAGCACGCCCAGCAGCGCCTGTTCGGCTTCCAGGTTGTGCGGCGCGACGGTGATAACGGGGGCGTCTTGCGCCGGCGGGCGCAGGTCGAGAGCAGGAACGAGAGACATCGCCATAAGTTAACGCGAACGCCGCGGCGACGCGCGCTCGGAGCGTGGTCAACGGCGCAGATGGATGGGGATGTTCTGTGTATATCTTCGGGGCGACAAAAGGGGACGCAGCGTTTCCGCTACGTCCCCCTTCGCGATCCGTCGGCTCAGCGACCTACCAGGTGACGGCGACCCGGCCGTAGACGAAGCGGCCGTTGAAGCCGTACGGCGAGAAGCTGGACCACGGGTTGCCGCCGCTGGTGTTCAGGTTCGGCGGCACCTGGTCGGGGTATTGGTCGAACAGGTTGTCGGCGCCGACCGAGACGGTCAGGTGATCGCCGAAGCGACGGCGGCCTTCCAGGTCGACGATGCCCGTCGTGCCGGTATGCCAGTCGCCGCTGCCGTCGGCGGCCGTGCCGGGCGAGAGGACGTCGTCATAGAGCGTGGTGCGCAGCGTGGCGCCCCACGGACCCTTGCTCCAGTCGCCCTGCAGCGTGACCTTCCATTCGGGCGTGCCTTCCTCGAAGCGCAGCGTGGCCTGGCGGGCGAACAGCGACACCGGGGTGGGCAGCACGGTGGTGGTGGGCGTGCGCTCGACCTTGAAGTCGTTGACGTTGCCGGCCAGCGTCAGGTCGAAGGTCCCGGCCTGCTCGTCGACGATGCGATAGCGGGCGACGACGTCCACGCCGACGGTCTTGGTGTCGACGCCGTTGGTGAAGAAGCGGCCCGCCGAGGCGCCATAGGGCGACAGCAGGTCGAAGATCACCCGGGCGTTGGTGCCCGCCGCGGCCGTGGCGCTGCCGGTCAGGGTCTCGGTCAGGACGATGCGGTTCTCGACGTCGATGCGGTAGGCGTCGATCGTCAGCTCGAACGGGCCCTTGTGGTAGACCGCGCCGATCGAGAAGTTCTCCGAGGTCTCCGGCTCCAGCGGCTTGCCGCCCAGGGCGCGGCCGATGGTGCTGACCGACGGGAAGGTGCCGGTCTCGAACGGCACCGCCGTCGTCACCCCGCCGACCGTCTGGTTGATGTAGAGGATCGAGGTCGAGGTGAAGTACTGCTGCTGCAGGCTCGGCGCGCGGAAGCCCGTCGAGGCCGCGCCGCGGATGGCGAAGGCGTCGGTGAAGTCGTAGCGGGCCGACAGCTTCCAGCTCGTGTTGTCGCCGAAGTCGGAATAGTCCTCGTAGCGCAGGGCCGCCGAGCCGGTCAGCTTCTCGGTCAGCTTGCCTTCCAGATCCAGGTAGACGCCGACGGCGTCGCGATCGACGTCGACCTCGTTGCTGGGCGTGAAGCCGGTGAAGCCGCGCGAGCCGAAGGCCAGGCTGGGCGAGACCGTGCCGCGGGCGTAGGAGGCGACTTCGCCGGCGTTGATCTGGAAGGTCTCGCGACGGGCTTCCAGGCCGAAGGCCACGTTCAGCGGACCGGCCAGGCCGACCTCGATCTCCTTGCTGACGTCCAGGCCGAAGGCCAGCTGGTCATAGGTCAGGCCGCCGGCCTTGAAGCTGGTCGGCGAGGTGGGGCCGTACGACGGGTTGAGGGTGTTCTTCACCCCGAAGTCGATGTCGTTCTTGCCGTAGACGAGGTTGGCGTCGATGCGGAAGCCGTTCCAGTCGCCGCGCAGGCCGCCGGCGGCGGTGACGTCCTCGTTGTTCGTGGTAATCAGCGGCAGGTAGCCGTTGGGATAGACGCTGAGGATGTTCTGGCTGGCGTCGGTGGGCAGGCGGTAGGTCGCCGAGGCCTCGGCGTCGCGCTGCTGATAGCCGTACCAGCCGTAGGCTTCCCAGTTCTCGCCGATCGGCTTGCCGGCGTTGGCGTAGAAGCTGACGTCCTCGACCTCGGGGTCGCCGAAGCGCGAGGTCACGCGTTGGGGCGTCACGCGGGTGTCGATGTCCGAGCGGTTGGTGAAGTCGCGGTCGCGATACTCGGCCGACAGCGTCAGGAAGCCGTCCGAACCCAGCTTCAGGCCCTGCCAGCCGGCGACCGTGATGGTCGCGCCGTCCTTGATCTTGTGCTTCTGGCCGGTCTGCAGGCCGGTGAACTCGGTGAAGTACTTGCCGGCGGTGGCGGTGACGCCGCCGCCGTGGTCGGCCTCGCGCAGGCGCAGGTTGACGACGCCGGCGATGGCGTCCGAGCCGTACTGGGCGGCCGCGCCGTCGCGCAGCACCTCGATGCGGTCGACGGCCGAGGAGGGGATGGCGTTCAGGTCGACGGCGGCCGAGCCGCGGCCCACCGAGCCGTTGACGTTGATCAGGGCGCTGGCGTGGCGGCGCGCGCCGTTGACCAGCACCAGGGTCTGGTCGGGACCCTGGCCGCGCAGCACGGCCGGGCGCACCGAGTCGGTGCCGTCGGTGTTGGACGGGCGCGGGAAGGTGATCGACGGAACGGTCGAGGCCAGGGCCGTTGCCAGCTCGGTGCTGCCGCGCTGCTGCAGGGTCTTGGACGAGACGACGTCGACGGGCGCCAGGGTGTCGAGGCGCGAGCGGCCGACGACGCGGGTGCCGGTGACGACCACCTCCTCGACGGCGACCTGGTCGTCGGCGGGGGCGGTCTGGGCGTGGGCGATGGAGGCGGTCAGCGCCGAGGCCGAGGCGGCCGCCAGCAGGAACAGTTGAGTACGCATGGTGTAATCCCCTCGAAACGCTGTCGGTCGGGGGCGCTTTCGCGTCTCGTTCTGGCCGACAGGCGGTTAGACAGGCTCAACCTGCGCGAACGCCGCTTTCTGTACAATCTGAGCAATTCTAGGTTTCGGCGCAGAAAAAAACGGCGCGGATTGCTCCGCGCCGTTCTCATTCGTCTGCGAAGGTCCTGAAAAATCAGGCTTCGTAGTCGCCTTCTTGCGCACCGGCGCCGCCTTCCAGGAGGTCCTGGGCGGCTTCGGCGTCGGCCAGACGCTCTTCCTCGAACTGCGAGGCGATGACGTTTTCGCCGCGCGCTTGGCGCTCGGCTTCGTCGGCGCTGCGCGCGATGTTGAGGGTGACCGTGACGGTCACTTCAGCGTGCAGCTTCACCTTCACTTCGTGGACGCCGAGCGTCTTGATCGGCTTGTCCAGCACGATCATCGAGCGATCGACCTTGCCGCCTTCGGCCTTGATGGCGTCGGCGACGTCGCGGCCCGCGACCGAACCGTACAGCTGGCCGCTTTCGCCAGCCTGACGGATCAGGATGTACTGCGTGCCGTCCAGCGACTCACCGGACTTGCCGGCGGCTTCGCGGTTGCGCAGGTTGCGGGCTTCGATCTCGGCGCGTTGCGCCTCGAAGGCCTTCAGGTTGTTCGAGTTGGCGCGGAGAGCCTTGTTGCGCGGCAGCAGGAAGTTACGGGCGAAGCCGTCCTTCACCGTCACCACGTCGCCCAGGACGCCCTTGCCTTCGACTCGTTCGAGCAGGATCACTTTCATCGTGGCGTCTCCCTTACTTCACGACGTAGGGGAGCAGAGCCAGGAAGCGGGCGCGCTTGATGGCCTTGGCCAGTTCGCGTTGCTTCTTGGCCGACACCGCGGTGATGCGCGACGGAACGATCTTGCCGCGCTCGGAAACGTAACGCTGCAGCAGCTTCACGTCCTTGTAGTCGATCTTCGGAGCGTTGGCGCCCGAGAACGGGCAAACCTTGCGGCGACGGAAGAACGGACGGCGGGCGCCGCCAGCGGCGGCGGCGGCCGGAGCCGCGGCTTCGGGAGCAGTCGTATCGGTCATAATCTATTTCTCCCTTACGCTTGCGGGGCGAAGTCTTCGCGCGGACGCTCGGAACGCTCAGGGCGGTCCGAACGCTCGGGGCGATCGCTGCGCTCACGGTCGCGACGGGCCAGAACCGGCGACAGTTCCAGGTCCAGCTCTTCCACGCGGATGGTCATGAAACGCAGCACGTCTTCGTTGATCGACAGCTGGCGTTCCATTTCCTTCACCGCCGGCGCCGGGGCGTCGATGGCGAGCAGGGAATAGTGGCCCTTGCGGTTCTTCTTGATGCGGTAGGTGAGGTTACGCAGACCCCAGTATTCGATCTTGGCGATGTGACCACCACCTTCTTCGATCAGGGTCTTGATTTGCTCGTTGAGAGCTTCGGCCTGTTGCGGCGAGATGTCCTGCCGCGCGATGACCACGTGTTCGTAGAACGCCATGTTTTCCTTCTTCCGTTATGGAAAGCGGCGCGGGCGGCGGCGGAAGTCCGACGACCACGATGGATCCTGTGCGACGAGCGGGAAAATCCCGGCCCCGTGAGGGGTTCGCTCAAGACCGCCTTCCGTGAGAACGCGCGCTACTACAGGAAACCCGGCGCAGAAGCAAGGCTGGCCTTGGCGCAGCGGCGGGCAGGGCGGCGCCCGCCGCGTGGGCGAAACCGGAAAAAGGCGCGTCCGCGGTCGCTTTCGGGGCCGAAGGCAGCTTGCCGTTAATACCTAGGGTGGTTAGGGAAGGGGCATGCGGGGTGCAACCGTGAAAAGCCTGATCCTGGGCGGCGCGTTCGCGCTGTCGATGACGGCTGCCCCGGTGCTGGCCCAGGCGATCAAGAAGCCCGACCTGTCGGTGTCGTCCAACGACGGCCGCTTCACGGGCTATTCTGCCGCCCTGCCGCTCGACCTGTCCTCCGACGCCGAAAGCACCACCTTCGTGGCCAAGGTCGCCGGCAGCCTCGAGCAGCCCACCTACGACTTCAATCTGAACATGACCGCCAAGGCCGAAGAGGGGCCCAGCCCCCGGGCCCTGGCGCTGGGCGCCTCGCTGAACAAGCGCGAGGCGGGCGTGCGCTCGTCGCTGTCGCGGCTGTTCGGGTTCGGCGACCTGCCCAAGTCCAACTATGTCAGCGTGTCGGTCGACATGAACGCCACGCGCTCGATGATCCTGCCGGCGTCGGTTCCGATCGCCCGCGCCAACGTGCGCTCGGCCCTGACCCTCGACGGCCGCCAGATCGCCTCGATCGGCCTGGGCGGCGGCACGATGGGCGACGAGGGCGTCGACTTCAGCCTGATCCGCCCGTTCGACATCCCGGCCGAGTTCTCGGTCAGCGTCCGCGCCGAGGACGAACGCGTCCAGGACGGCCGCTTCATGGTCAAGCTGGTCAAGACCAACTGGTGACCGCCGGCGCAGTCGCGCCGCTTTCCCGACAATTCGCCTCGCCTTCCCGAAAGCCTGTCCGACCTGCGGGCGCCGGCGAGGGCGGGTTTGCGCCTGCGCGCTAGGCTTTCCCTCCTGATCGCTCCACCAGAGGGGGAGCGGATACATGCAAAAGTCGGTTCTATGGGGCGTGTCGGCCCTGGCCATGCTGGCCGGCGGGGCGCCGGCCCTGGCGCAGGAGACGCCGGTCGCGGTCGAGGACCTGGTCGTCACCGCCCAGCGGCGCGAGCAGAAGCTGCAGGACGCGCCGGTCGCGGTCAGCGCCTTCGGCGCCAAGGCGCTGGACCAGTTGCAGATCACCAAAGCCGAGACCCTGGGGGCCGCCGTGCCCAGCCTCTACGTCTCGCAGATCAGCGCCTCGCCCTCGACGGTGCAGGTGGCCCTGCGCGGCGCGCTCGACCAGACCGGCGGGATGATCACCTCGGAGCCGCCGGTCGGCATCTATGTCGACGACGTCTATCAGGCCCGGCTGTCGGTCGCGAACCTCGACCTGGCCGACGTCGTGCGGGTGGAGGTGCTGCGCGGGCCCCAGGGCACGCTCTACGGCCGCAACTCGATGACCGGCGCGCTCAAGTACTTCACCCGCCAGCCCGACGGGACGCCCGGCGGATTCTCCGAGGCCACGTGGGGCGACTATGGCCTGCAGCGCTATCGCGCCGGCGCCGGCGGCAAGGTCGCCGACCATGTCGGGGCCACGGTCTCGGCCCTGTTCTCCGACCGTGACGGCTGGCAGCAGAACACCGCCCTCAAGCGCCGCGTGGGCGAGCGCCGCGACGCCGGCGCCCGCTTCTCGCTCGGCCTGATCGACACCGGCCCGCTCAGCGCGACCTTCTCGGCCGCCTACGCCCGCACCGACACCGACGGCCAGCACTTCTCGCCGCTCGACCCCGTGACGCTGGCGCCGCTGGCGGGCGGCGAGTTCGGCTCGACCCGCTCGCCGCTGAACACCGACACCAAGACCGAGCAGAAGAGCCTGGCCCTGCACCTGGGCTACGACCTTTCCGGGATCCAGCTGAAGTCGATCACCGCCTATCAGCGCCTCGACGACCGCTGGACGCTGGACTTCTCGGGCGGGCTGGTGGCCGGTTCGGGCCTTGTCGCCGGCTTCCTGCGCGGCAGCGACACCGGCCAGGAACAGGCCAGCCAGGAGTTCCAGGCGCTGGGCGAGGCCTTCGAGGGGCGCCTGCAATGGATCGGCGGCCTGTTCTGGTTCAAGGAGACCGGAAGCCAGGTGCTGTCCGACACCATCGGCTCGGGAATCTACGGCCCGTTCCCCGTGCCGCTGCTGCCGACGACGATCCACGCGACCTCGGAGAGCATCGCCGCCTACGGCCAGCTGGAATGGCGCTTCACCGAGCGGCTCAAGGGCTCGGCCGGCCTGCGCTGGACGAGGGACGAAAAGACCATCGCCGGCGCGATCCAGGACGGTCTTGCGGCCTATCCGGCCAGCCTGACCAGCCGCTCGAACGCCGGCGAATGGAAGGTGTGGACCCCGAAGGTCAATCTTCAGTACCAGGCCAGCGACGACGTCATGGTCTACGGCACGATCGCGCGCGGTTATCGCGCCGGCGGCTTCGTGGCGCTGTCGATCGCCGATCCGTCGATCTTCACCAAGGCCTATGACCCCGAGTTCGCCTGGTCCTACGAGGCCGGCGCCAAGATCGAGGCCTTCGACCGCCGCGCCCGGCTGAACCTGGCGGCCTATGTCCAGCAGCTGAAAGACCTGCAGCAGAACGTCATCAGCAACGGCTCGATCCTGACGCAGAACGCCGCCGAGGCCCGCATCGCGGGGCTCGAGGTCGAGGCCGCCGCCACGCCGGTGAAGGGGCTGGATCTCTTCGCCTCGCTGGCCCTGACCGACGCCGAGTACGAGAAGCTGGATCCTTCCACCGCCGCGGCCCAGGCGGGCGCGAAGACCCTGCCGCTGGTCTCCAAGGTGCAGGCCCAGGTCGGCGGCTCCTGGCGCATCGAGCCGGAGATGCTGAAGGGCGGAGCGATCATCGTCTCGGCCGACTACAGCCACCGGAGCCCGCGCTACGCCGAGGCGACGAACGCGCAGGCCGGCCGCATCGGTTCGGTCGATCGGGTCAATGCGAGCCTTGCCTGGGAATCGCCCTCGGCGGCCTGGCGGGTGTTCGTGCAGGGCCGCAACGTCTTCGACGCGAAGGACTACGTCTCCGGCGCCGTCTTCATCCCCGGCCTGATCGTCTACCGCCTGGCCGACGAACCGGCCATGTGGAGCGCGGGGGTGAAGGTGAAGTTCTAGGAGGGAGGCTCCGGATTCCCAATAAGGCCTATCATCCCGGCCGGAGGACCGCGTCAGCGGTCTGCAGAGCCGGGATCTCCCACGCCAGACGGATCAACCGTGGGAGATCCCGGCGCTCCGCTGCGCTGCGGCCGGGATGACAAGGGCAGGAGCCTACTTCTTCTTATAGGCCTTCACCGCGTCCATGGTCTTGGTCACGTGGCCTGCGAAGTTGCCGTCGGTGTAGGCCATCAGGACCTTGCCGTTCGGGGCGATGACGTACGAGGTGCGGTTCGACCATTCGGGGCGCTTGTCCAGCACCACGTCGTAGGTCTTGATCAGCTCGGGCGTGGCGGCCGCCACCGCGAACTTGTCGCGGCAGTGCTCCTTGGAGAAGTCCTTGATGCGGTCGACATTGCCGGCCGTGACGCCGATCACGGTCGCGCCCAGCTTCTGGAACTCGGGCGTGGCCTCGGCGAACTCGTGGGCCTCGGCCGTGCAGCCGGCGGTGTAGGCGGCGGGAAAGAAGTACAGCACCACGGGGCCCTTCTTGAGAGCCTTGCTGAGCTTGAACTCGAAGTCCTTGCCGGCCAGGGCGCCGGGGGCGGTGAAGTCGGGAGCCTTGTCGCCCGGCTTCAGGGCCGCGAGGGCTGGCGAGGCGGCGGCGAAGCCCAGGGCGAGCAGGCTGGCGGCGAGGGCGAGGCGGTTCATCTTGGCGACTCCGGGGCCTTGGATGCGGCGTGGCCAGCAATGTGGACGTGCCCCAACGGAAAGCAAGTATCGGCAAAACAGCGGTCCGGCTTGCCCAGTCCCCGGCTTTCCCCTAACCCTCCGCGCCCAAGACATTGAATCTTAGAGGAGCGGGCCGTCATGAGCATCGCCTTCATCTTCCCGGGGCAAGGCAGCCAATCGGTCGGCATGGGCGTCGAGCTGGCGGAGGCCTTCGCGTCCGCCCGCGAGGTGTTCCAGGAGGTCGACGACGCCCTGGGCCAGAAGCTGTCCCTGCTGATGCGCGAGGGTCCCGAGGGCGACCTGACCCTGACCGAAAACGCCCAGCCGGCCCTGATGGCCGTCAGCCTGGCCGTCACCCGCACGCTTGAAAAAGAGTTCGGGGTGGGCGTCGACCGCGCCGCGTTCGTGGCCGGTCACAGCCTCGGCGAATACTCGGCCCTGGCCGCCGCTGGCGCCATCAGCCTGGCCGACACCGCGCGTCTCCTGAAGCTGCGCGGCCAGGCCATGCAGCGCGCCGTGCCGGTGGGCGAGGGCGCCATGGCCTCGCTGATCGGTCCCAAGACCGACATCGCCCTGGCCGAAGCCGCCGCCGCCGCCGGCTCGGAAGTCGGCGTCTGCGTCGTGGCCAACGACAACAACAACGGCAACGTCGTGATCTCTGGCGCCAAGGCCGCGGTCGACAAGGCCATCGAGAAGGCCAAGGAACTGGGCGCCCGCGCCATTCCGCTGAACGTCTCGGCGCCCTTCCACTGCCCGCTGATGCAGCCGGCCGCCGACGAGATGGCCGCCGCCCTGGCCAGCGCCACAATCCTGGCCCCGCGCGCGCCGCTGGTCGCCAACGTCACCGCCGCCCCGGTCCACGACCCGGACGTCATCCGCAAGCTGCTGGTCGAGCAGGTCACCGGCCGCGTGCGCTGGCGCGAGAGCATGACCTGGCTGGCCGGCGAGGGCGGGGTCACCCGCTTCGCCGAGGCCGGCGCCGGCAAGGTGCTGTCGGGCATGGCCAAGCGCATCGCCCCGGACGCCGAGGCGACCCCGCTGAACAGCCCGGCCGACCTGGAAGCCTTCGCCAGGTCGCTCTGATCCCTTCGTGCTCTTCGCCCCGGGCTTGCCCGAGGGCGAGGATCTCGCTTCATCCTTCCTCCGAACGGAGAACCTTCAATGTTTGATCTGACGGGCAAGACCGCCCTGGTCACCGGCGCCACCGGCGGCATCGGCGGCGCCATCGCCCGCGCCCTGCACGGGCAGGGCGCCCATGTCGTGCTCTCTGGCACTCGCGAATCGGCGCTGACCGAGCTGAAGAACGAGCTGGGCGAGCGCGCCTCGTTCGTCGTGGCGAATCTGTCGGACGCCGAAGCCGTCGACGGCCTGGTCGCCAAGGCCGAGGAAGCCGCCGGCGCCCCGCTCGACATCGTCATCGCCAACGCCGGCATCACCCGTGACGGCCTGATCGTGCGCATGAAGGACGAGGACTGGGACACCGTCATCAAGGTGAACCTGGAAGGCTACTTCCGCCTGGCCCGCGCCGCCGCCAAGGGCATGATGAAGCGCCGCGCCGGCCGCATCATCGGCATCACCTCGATCGTGGGCGTCACCGGCAACCCCGGCCAGACCAACTACGCGGCCTCGAAGGCCGGAATGATCGGGTTTTCCAAGGCCTTGGCCCAGGAACTGGCCAGCCGCGGCGTGACCGTCAACTGCGTCGCTCCCGGCTTCATCGCCAGCCCGATGACCGACGCCCTGAACGACGCCCAGAAGGCCGGCATCCTGTCGACCATTCCGGCCGGAAAGCTGGGCGAGGGGAGCGATATCGCCGCGGCCTGCGTTTACCTGGCCAGCGATCAGGGCGGTTACGTCACCGGTCAGACCTTGCACGTCAACGGCGGCATGGCCATGATCTAGGCGAACGCCGCCTTGGTCCACAATGGCCATGCTTCTTGGCGGCTGACCCGCTGGTCACCCGAAAAGGAACGTGATAGGCGGTGACCCGACATCTCACGGACGGTGAAACAGATTTCATACCGTCCGGGGGTAAACAGATTTCAAAACGAGGGACTAACAGAATGTCCGACATTCTCGAGCGCGTGCGTAAGATCGTCATCGAACACCTGGATGCCGATCCCGAGAAGGTCACCGAGAAGGCCAGCTTCATCGACGACCTGGGCGCCGACAGCCTCGACAACGTCGAGCTCGTGATGGCGTTCGAAGAAGAATTCGACATCGAAATTCCGGACGACGCCGCCGAGCACATCCAGACGGTTGGCGACGCCGTGAAGTTCATCACGGAAAAGACCGGCGCCTAAGGGCGTCGGGTTCGTACCCTTACGGGCGAACAAGACTATCAGCCGCCGCGCAGCACGGGCTCTTGCCATCGTGCGCGCGGCGGTTTTCGTATGTGGCCAAGATTCGCGCCGCAACCTGGCTTAGGGCTTTCGCCTTTCGTCTGGGCCGGCGCGTCGGAAGGTTTGGGAGCAATCCATGCGTAGAGTCGTCGTCACCGGGCTGGGCCTGCTGACTCCTCTGGGCCAGGGCGTCGAAGTGTCCTGGAAGAACATCGTGGCCGGCAAGTCCGGCGCGGGCCGCATCACCGCTTTCGACCCGACCGACTATGCCTGTCAGGTCGCGTGCGAAGTGCCGCGCGTCGATGGTCGCGGCGGCGGCGGTCCGGACGTCGAGGGCTCGTTCGACCCCGACCAGACCATGAGCCCGCGCGACCAGAAGCGCGTCGACGACTTCATCCTGTACGGCATCGCCGCCGCGGACGAAGCCGTGAAGGATTCGGGCTGGGTTCCGGAGACCGACGAGCAGAAGTGGCGCACGGGCGTCATCCTGGGCTCGGGCATCGGCGGCCTGTCGACCATCGCCGACACCGCGCTGGAACTGGAAGCCAAGGGCCCGCGCCGCGTCAGCCCGTTCTTCATCTCCTCGGCGCTGATCAACCTGATCTCGGGCCAGGTCTCGATCAAGTACGGCTTCAAGGGCCCCAATCACGCCGTGGTCACGGCCTGCGCCACCGGCGCCCACGCCATCGGCGACGCCGCGCGCCTGATCAAGTACGGCGACGCCGACGTGATGATCGCCGGCGGCGCTGAAGCGGCCGTCTGCAAGCTGGGCATCGCCGGCTTCATCGCCTGCCGCGCGGTGGCTACCGACTTCAACGACACGCCCGAGAAGGCCTCGCGTCCCTACGACAAGGATCGCGGCGGCTTCGTCATGGGCGAGGGCGCCGGCGTCCTGGTGCTCGAGGAATACGAGCACGCCAAGGCCCGCGGCGCGAAGATCTACGCCGAAGTGGTCGGCTATGGCCTGTCGGGCGACGCCTATCACATCACCGCTCCGTCGGAGAACGGCGAAGGCGGCGGGCGCGCCCTGGCGGCGGCCGTCAAGGACGCGGGCCTCCAGCCCTCGGACATCGACTACATCAACGCCCACGGCACCTCGACCATGGCCGACGGCCTGGAAGCCGGCGCCGTGGCCGCGTTCCTGGGCGATCACGCCAAGAACGTGGTGATGTCGTCGACCAAGTCGATGACCGGCCACCTGCTGGGCGCGGCCGGCGCCATCGAGTCGATCTTCTCGATCCTGGCCATCCGCGACCAGATCGCCCCGCCGACCATCAACCTCGACAATCCCGACGTCGACGTGCCGATGAACCTGGCGCCCAACAAGGCCGTGCCGATGAAGATCGACGTGGCCGTGTCCAACAGCTTCGGCTTCGGCGGCACCAACGCCTCCGTCGTGTTCCGTAAAATCTCGTGAGCCAAGTCTCGTGAGCAAGCCGCCGCGTCCGCAAAAGAAGGCCTCGGCGCCCAAGCGGGCGTCGAAGGCCCGCAAGCGGGAGACCGCCACCCTGGGACGTCGCCTGGCCGCCATGGCCGGCGGCGGCCTCGTGGTCGCTGCGGTCGCGGCCCTCGTCGTCGGCGGCGGGGCTGTCTGGCTCTACGGCGGGCCGGGCCCCAAGGCCAAGAACGGCGAGTACACTTCGGTGGTGCTGCGCCGCGGCGCCAGCGTCTCGGAGATCGCCGGAGCCCTGGAAGCCGGCGGGGCCATCCGCTCCTCGTCGCTGTTCCTGACCGCCGCCCAGGTCACCGGCGCGGCGCGTCGGCTGAAGGCCGGCGAATACGAATTCCCCAACCGCGCCTCGCTCGCCAACGTCCTGGCCATGGTGCGCGACGGCAAGGTCGTGCGCCACCAGGTCACCGTGCCCGAGGGCGTGACCTCCGAGATGGTCGTCGAGATCCTGCAGCGCTCGCCGGTGCTGGTCGGCGACGTGCCGACCCCGCCGGAAGGCGCCGTCCTGCCCGAGACCTACCAGGTCGAGCGCGGCGAGGAGCGGGCCGCCGTCCTGCAGCGGATGATGGACGACCGCGACAAGGTGCTGAACGCCCTGTGGGAGCAGCGCCAAGCCGACCTGCCGTTCCAGACCAAGGACGAGGCCGTCACCCTGGCCTCGATCGTCGAGAAGGAGACGGCCCTGGCCAGCGAGCGTCCGCGCGTCGCGGCGCTGTTCACCAACCGCCTGCGCCTGGGGATGCGTCTCGATACCGACCCGACGGTGATCTACGGCATCACCCGCGGCCGGCCGCTGGGCCGGGGCCTGCGCCGCTCGGAACTCGATACCTTTACGCCCTACAACACCTACAAGATCACCGGCCTGCCGCCGACGCCGATCGCCAATCCGGGCCGCGAGGCCCTGGCGGCGGTGATGAACCCGCCCAAGACCGACGAGCTCTATTTCGTCGCCGACGGCACCGGCGGCCACGTCTTCGCCAGGACCTACGAAGAGCACGAGCGCAACGTCGCCCAATGGCGTCGCATCGAGCGCGAGGCCAAGGCTTCCGGAGCAGGGAACTGACCATGGCGCTGTCGGGCATGACCGGGTTCGCGCGTGTCGAGGGGGCTCTGGGCGACTGGAGCTGGGCCGTCGAGGCGCGCAGCGTCAACGGCCGCAACCTCGAGACCCGCTTCCGGGGCCCGCCGGGCCTGGAAAGCCTCGACCGCGCCGCCCGCGACGGCGCCCAGGCCCGCTTCCAGCGCGGCCAGCTGACGCTCGGCGTCCAGGCCCGCAAGGCCGAGGCCGCCGCCGCCCCGCAGGTCAATGTCGAGGTGCTGGAGCGCTACCTCAAGGCCGGCAGCCCTTACGTGGCCACCGGCATGGTTGGCAAGCCCAGCCTCGACGGCCTCCTGGCCCTGCGCGGCGTCATCGAGGTCCGCGAGGACGACGAGGACCCCGAGGCCCGCGCCGCCCTAGAAGCCGCCATCGCGGCCAGCATCCACCAGGCCCTCGACGGCCTGAAGGCCGCGCGGCTGGAGGAGGGCGCTTCGCTCTCGCCGGTGCTGTCGGGCCTGGTCGACCGCATCGAGACGCTCACGGGCCTGGCCGCCGCCGAGGCCGAGGGCCAGCCGGCCATCCTCAAGCAGCGCTTCGAGCGCCGCATGGCCGAGCTGCTGGGCGAAAGCGCCTCGCAGGACCGCATCCTGCAGGAAGCCGCCGCCCTGGCGGTCAAGGCCGACGTCCGAGAGGAGCTCGACCGCCTGGCCGGCCACGTCGCCGCCGCGCGCACCTTGCTGGCCAGCGACGGCGCTTCGGGCCGGCGGCTGGACTTCCTCTCGCAGGAGTTCATGCGCGAGGCCAACACCCTTTGCAGCAAGTCGGCGCTGACCGCGCTGACGGCCCACGGCCTAGAGCTGAAGGCCACGATCGAACAGTTTCGCGAACAGGTTCAGAATGTCGAATAACCCGGCCGAAAAGCACGGGCGCAAGCACCGCGGCCTCCTCCTGATGGTGGTGGCCCCCTCGGGCGTGGGCAAGACCTCGCTGACCCGCCGCCTGGTGGCCGACCACGGCGACCTGCACCTGTCGATCAGCGCCACCACCCGCGAGCCGCGCCCGGGCGAGCACGACGGCCGCGACTACCACTTCGTCTCCAAGGACAAGTTCAAGGAGATGATCGAGGAGAACGCCTTCTTCGAATGGGCCGAGGTCTACGGCAACTTCTACGGCAGCCCCAAGGCGCCGATCATGGAGGCGCTGGAGGGCGGCGAGAGCGTGCTGTTCGACATCGACTTCCAGGGCGCCATGAAGGTGCACGAGCAGGCCGGTCCCGACAGCGTGCTGGTCTACATCCTGCCGCCGTCCCTGGCCGAGATGAGCCGCCGCCTGCACGCCCGCAGCCAGGACAGCGAGGAAGTCATCGCCCGGCGCCTGTCGCGCGCCAAGGACGAGGTCGCCGCCTGGGAGAAGTTCGACTACGTCGTGCTCAACGACGACTTCGACAAGGCCTACGCCGACCTCGCCCACATCTACCACGCCGAACGCCAGAAGCGCTCGCGCAACCCCTGGATCGGCGATCTGGTCGGCGACCTGCTGGCGGAAGACATCTGAGCCCCGCCCTGCATTGTCATCCCGGCCGGAGGCGCGCAGCGCCGTAGAGCCGGGACCTCCCACCGTTCAACGAGTTCAGCGCTGGGAGATCCCGGCGCTCCGCTTCGCTGCGACCGGGATGACAAGCTAGAGGGATCAGTCTCTCAGTAGTGAAAGCTGCCGCTCTCGCGCGGCTGGATCAGTTCGCGGGCCCGCAGCACGATCTGCACCGGCGTGAACGGCTTCATCATGTAGGTCGTCGCGCCCGCGCTCATGGCCTCGACCACGCGGTCCAGCCGCCGCTCGCCGGTCATGATCACCACCGGTACCTCGCGGCCCCAGTCGCTGACCCGCAGGCGGCGCAGCACCTCGATCCCGGTCTCGCCCGGCATGCGCACGTCCAGGAAGACGATCGCCGGGTGGCGGTCCTGCACGTCGGCCAGCAGGCGCTGGGCGTCCTCGGCCGTCTCGACGTCGAAGCCGCCGTCAATCAGCGCCCCGGACACGAACTCCAGCATCAGCGTGTCGTCGTCGATCACCAGGGCCAGGGGGCGGGACGTCATGGGGCACTCCGGGGACGCGTCATAGCCAGACGCGGGACTGGTTCTTGGTCGCCGCCCGCACCCGCGCCAGCAGGTCGTCGGCGGCGAAGGGCTTGAGGACATAGCCGACGGCGCCGGCCTCGGCGGCCGCCTTGACGTTCGCCCCGGCGGCCGAGGCGGTTATCATGATGGCCGGCACGGTCTTCAACCGCTTTTCCGCCCGCAGGCGGCGCAGCAGCGTCAGGCCGTTGATCTCGGGCATGGCCACGTCCAGCAGGAACAGGTGCGGCGAGCGGCGCAGGGCGGCCGCCAGCGCGTCCTCGGCGGTGTGGGCGACCTCGACCGCGAAGCCCTCCACCTCCAGCCGGAACTTGACGAACTCGGTCACCAGCGGGTCGTCGTCGACCACCAGGACGAGATATTGCTGCGCGGTCGCGGGCTGCATGTGGTCAAGATTCCTCCACCTGCGCGCGATTGCAAGCCGTGGTCGCCGCGACCTACGCCTTCAGCAAGGCCGCGGCCAGGGCCTGGAAGCCCTCGATCGGGATCGTCTCGGCCCGCGCGTCGGGATCTATGCCGGCCGCCTCGCACAGCGCGCCGCCGCCGATGGGCTTGAGGCTGGAGCGCAGCATCTTGCGGCGCTGGCCGAAGGCGGCGGCCGTCACCCGCTCCAGGGCCGAGACCAGGGCCTTGTCCGGCGCGGGATCCAGCGGCACGAGGCGCGCCACGGCCGAGGCCACCTTGGGCGGCGGAGTGAAGGCGCGGGCCGGCAGGTCCATCACCACCTTGGCGCTGCACACGGTCTGCGACAGCACCGCCAGGCGTCCGTAGGCGTCGTCGTCCTCCTGGGCGGCGATGCGGTCGGCGACCTCCTTCTGGAACATCAGGGTCATCGACAGCGGCCGGAACGGACCCGTCAGCCAGTTGATCAGCAGCTGGGTGCCGACGTTGTAGGGCAGGTTGGAGACCATGTGGGCCGGACCGCCTTCGGCCAGGGCCGCCATGTCGGCCCGCAGGGCGTCGCCCTCGACCAGGGTCAGGCGGCCGTCGGCGGCGTCGGCCAGCTCGCCCAGCAGCGGCAGGAAGCGGCTGTCCTTCTCGACCGCCACCACCTTGGCGCCGGTCTCCAGCAGGGCGCGGGTCAGGCCGCCGGGGCCGGGGCCCACCTCGATCACGGTGTCGCCTTGCCCGACCTCGGCCAGGCGCGCGATCTTGCGGGTGATGTTGAGGTCGAGCAGGAAGTGCTGGCCGAAGCTCTTGCGCGCCAGCAGGCCGTGGCGCTCGAGCGCCTCACGCAGCGGCGGCAGGTCGGCGAGGGAAGGGGACGTCATCGCCTCCCTCTAGAGCCAAAACCGGCGAAAGCCCAGCCGTCTCTAGGCGTTGCGCCGCGCGGCGATCTCGGCGGCCAGGCGGATGGCGGCGATCAGGCTGTCGGGACGGGCGATCCCGCGGCCGGCGATGTCGAAACCGGTGCCGTGATCGGGCGAGGTGCGCACGATCGGCAGGCCCAGGGTGACGTTCACCCCGCCCCAGAAGTCGAGCATCTTCACCGGGATCAGGGCCTGGTCGTGATACATGCACAGCACCGCGTCGTAGGCGGCGCGGGCGTCGGCGTGGAACAGGCTGTCGGCCGGCGCCGGGCCGCGGGCGTCGACGCCGCGTTCGCGCAGGGCCTCGACGGCCGGGATGATGGTCTCGATCTCTTCGCGGCCCAGCGCCCCGCCTTCGCCGGCGTGCGGGTTCAGCGCGGCCACGGCCAGGCACGGGGCGGCGATCCCGAAGTCGCTCTTCATGGCCTGGGCGGTCACCAGGCCCGCCTCGACGATGCGCTCGACCGAAAGCGAGGCCGGCACGCTGGCCACCGACTGGTGGATGGTCACCAGGGTGGCGCGCAGGTCGCCGGCGGTCAGCATCATCACCGGCCCGCGCGCGCCCTCGTACGGGACGGGCGCGGTCAGTTCGGCCAGGAACTCGGTATGTCCGGGAAACTTGAAGCCCGCCTCGTACAGCGGGGCCTTGGCGATCGGCGCGGTGACCAGGCCGGCCACGGCGCCCGAAAGGGCCAGGCCGACGCCCGTCTCGATGCAGCGGATGATCTGGGCCGCGTGCACGCTGGAGGGCTTGCCCGCGACCACGGGCGACTGCAGCGGGATGTCGAGGACGGGCAGCGCCTCGGCGAACACCTGGGCCGCCTCGGCCGGACCGGTCACGGGGCGGACCTTCACGCCGCCGCCGGCCGCGGCCAGGCTCTGCAGGTCGCCGACGGCCATGAACACCGGGCCGCTCTCGCGGAGGGCGGCCCAGGCCTTGGCGATGATTTCGGGCCCGACGCCGGCGGGATCGCCGACGCTCAGGGCCAGGGTGTCTGTCTTCACCGGGTCTCGATGGTGGCGGAGTTGCGCAGGTCTCGCAGGTAACGTTTGGAGATCAGCGCAAGTTGCTGACCCTTAAGGCGGTTTTCGATCTGGTCGTGGCTCGGGGCGCCGCCGCCCGACTGGCGCTTGCCGCACACCGCGATCAGGTGCAGGCCGGCGTCGGTGCGGATCGGGTCCGACACCTGGCCGATGTTCAGCGTGTTGGCGGCCTGCTGGAACGACGGGGCCAGGTCGCCGATCTCGGCTTCACCCAGGTCGCCCGCCACCACGCCGGCGACCTTGCCGGCTTCGGCTTCGAGCGTCTGGCAGCTGGTCAGCTGGGGCTTGAGGCCGGCCAGCAGGGCCGTGGCGGCCTGCACGTCGGCTTCCGGCGCGTCCTTGGGCAGGGCGACGGCCACCTGCTTGAGGTCGACCAGGGTCGCCTTCGCGCCCGAGCGCTTGTCGCGCAGATAGACGATGTAGACGCCGTCCTTGACCGGGATCGGGGCCGACAGCTGGCCGGGGCGCAGTTGCTCCAGGGCCGCGTCGACTTCGGACGGCATCTCGCCGGGGCTGACCCAGCCGGCGTCGCCGCCGTTGGCAGCCGTCGAGGCGGCCGAGAACTGGCGGGCCACGGCCGCGAACGGCGCGCCCTGCTGCATCTGGGCCACCAGCTGGCGGGCGCCGTTCAGGGCTACCTCGGCGCCGCCGACGCGGATGGCGTCGATGAACACTTCGCTGACCTGGTACTGCGGCTTGCTGGCCGATTCCGCCTGGCGGCGCTGGAAGGCCTTGATCTGGTCTTCGCCGATGCGCAGGCGCGAGCCGTAGCGGCCGCTGATCCAGTTCTGCCAGCTGGTCTCGGCGCGGATCTGGGTGCGCCAGGTGTCGGCGCTGACGCCCTGGGCGGCCAGCTGGCCGAGCAGCTGCTCGGCGCTCATGCGGTTGCCCTGGGCGATGTTGGCGATCTCCTCGTCGACTTCCTTGTCGGTCGAGATGATCGTGATCTTCTGTTCCTTCTCGACGCGACGCAGTTCCTGCATCTGCACGTGCTCGTCGATCAGCGAACGAAGCGCCTCCTGCTCCAGCTGGGGCAGGTTTTCCTGGGTCGGCTGCAGGCCCGAGGTCACCATCAGCAGGCGCATGCGCTGCATCAGGTCGTAGGACGAGATGATGTCGTCGTTGACCACGGCCGCGACGCTTTCCGACAGCGGATTGGCGCGGGGCTCGGCGGCCGCCGGCGGGGCGTCGACCACGGGCGCGGCCTGACGGGCCTGGGCGGGAAGGCCCGCCACGGTCAGGGCGAGGATGGACGCGGCGCTGGCCGCGAAAGTCGTCACGCTACGCGCAGACCGCATGGATAGTGTCGTTTCCTCTGGAGCCCGGCTTTGTCGGCCGGCCTCGATTTCAGCCTCAGTGGCGCGACGACCTTCCGGTAGACCGTGAGCGGCCGCGCCTCGATGCGTCACGGGGACGCGTGCGGACGCCCGCACGTCCCCCCGGACGTTGGATGTTTTAGTCGCTGTACCCTGTATCGCCCAATGTGGCGAGGGTTAGGCGCACGACGACCGAGCGGTCAGGTTGGAGCCTGAGGCCCGACACCGTCGAGCTATAGCGGTCTTCCTGTTGGTAGATGATGTCGATGCGGATGCAATCGTCCGTATAGGCCACGCCGATGTCGCGGCGACGCCAGGTCTCGGCCACCAGGTCGAGCTGGCCGAGCGCCGTCAGGGCCCACTTCTTGGTCAGCTGCAGTTGGCCGCGGGTTTCGAAGTTTTCCTGCCGCTCGCCGTTGGAGTCGACGTTGTCCTTCAGGTAGCGGAACGAGCCCTGCAGGCGCTGGGTGTAGGCGTCGACGCCGGTTTCCAGGCGATTGATCTTGGTGGTGTCGGAGTCCAGGCGCGTACGCACATAGGCGTTGATGCCGCGCACCGGCGTCACCGTGGCCGCCACGATCCAGTCGGAGGACTTCTCGCTCAGGCCCGTGCGCGAGGGCAGCAGCGGGTCGTACTCGGTGCGGAAGCTGCGGCCCACCAGGACGCTGCCGCCGCGGCCGTCGGCGGTGTTGAAGGTCGCCCGGCCGCCCACGTTCATGCGGGTGCCGCCCTCGTAGAGGTCGAAGCCCGGCGACTTGTTGGAGCGGAACAGGTTGGTTTCGTCGAATTCGAAGGCCGAGCTGTCCTCGTTGTAGAGGTAGGTGACGGCGCCGTTGCGGGCGACGACCACGGGCACGCTGGAGCTGTCCKAGCCGGTCGCGATCTGAACCAGCGGCTCGAGGACGACGCTGCCGCCGCCCTTCAGGCCCTTGTAGAGCGGCAGGCTCAGGTCGACGCCGGCCACGCCCATGGTGCGCGAGTAGTTGACCGAAGCGTCGTCGCCGGCGGCCAGGGCCTCGGTCGTCAGGTAGATGCCCTTGATCTTGTAGGCGTCGGCGCGGGCCTGGGCGAACGGCTGGACGCGCAGGCCGGGCCCGACCACGGCGCTGGCGCGCCAGTCGGCCTGGACGCTGCCGCGAACGCTGTCGACGCCTTCCTGGTGCCCGTAGGCGGCGATGGTGCCGTAGTAGGGGGCTTCGCCGAACTGCGATTCGGAGCGGCTCAGCATCACGCCCGAGCCCTGCAGCCGCAGGCGGCCGAACAGCACGGGCGATTCCGGCTCCCAGCGGCCTTCGACCAGCGGCCCGATCACCGGGAAGGCGCCGCTGTTCTCGAACTTGTTGCCGATGCCGGTGTTGGCGTCGGTGCCGACCACGCGCAGGCCCTGCACCGAGACGGCCGAGATCGACAGCCAGGAACGGGCGTCCTGACGCGAGGTGTAGATCTGCGAGGTCAGGCGGCGGTCTTCGCTGGTGAACAGGCCGCGCTGCTCATAGACGTCGTTGATGTCGTACTTGTCGAAGATCAGGGCGTCGGAGGCGCGTTCGGCGCTGAAGCCCCAGGTCCACTTGTCGTTGATGTMGAACGCGCCCTTGGCCAGGATGTAGCTGCGGGTGGTCGCGTCGCCGAAGCGGTTGCCCCGGTTGTCGAACTCTTWCTCGTACGTACCCCCCATGCGCGCCTCGAGCATGCCCGAGTAGAAGCGCTTGCGGTAATTGACGTTGAGGAAGGGGTTCACCTTCGTGTTGATCTGCGGGCTGATGATCACGTCCTGGGACGGCGAGATCACCTGCAGGTAGGGCTGCTGGTAGGAGAGGCCGCGTCGCTGCGACAGGCCCACCTTCGGCGTCAGGAAGCCCGAGCTGCGCGGCGCCTGCGGATCGGGGTGCCAGAACAGCGGCAGATACAGCAGCGGCGCGCCCCACAGGCGGATCTTGGCGCCGTGGTAGTAGACGATCTGGCGGTTCTTATCCTGCACCACCTTGTCGGCCTCGATCGACCAGGTGGGCGTCGGCTTTTCGGCGCAGACGTCGCAGGGCGTGTAGATCGCCTGGTTCAGCTCGGTGACCTGCTCGTTGCGACGGATCGCGGTCGCCGCCGCGATCTTCACGTTCTGGTCCATGCGCGTGGAGAAGTTGCGCGCGAAGCCCGCGCGCATGTCCTTGTCCAGCGTCAGGTCGTCGGCGAACTGGGCCGTGCCGTCGGCGTTGATCAGCGAAACCTTGCCGTGGGCGGTCACGACGCCGGTGGCGGTGTCGTAGATCACCTCCTGGGCGCGCAGGGTGCGGCCCTGGTAGCGCACCTCGACCGAGCCGCGCGCCGTCATCTTCTTGGACGCGTCGTCGCGGATCAGCAGGTCGGATTCCAGGTAGTAGCCGTCGGCGCCCAGACCGTCGTCCGCCGCCGCCGGCGTCGCCGGGACCTGCGGAATGGTGGCGAGCGATTGCTGGGCGTGCGCGACGCCGCTGGCGCCGGCCACGGCCAGCCAGGCGACGCCGGCCATCAGCAGCTTGCGAACCGCCGCGCCCGGCGCTGGGCTTAGATCGATCATCAGGGGCCTCGATGCCGGCGTCACAGACTCAACCATCCTCGGTATAGCAAAGCAGGGTCAGCCCCGCCAAAAGCGCCGCGACGGGAGGCGTCCAGGCGGCCAGGACCGGCCCCAGGACGTCGGCCTTGCCCAGCGCGCCGCACAGTTCGTTGAAGAAGAAGAAGCCAAAGCCGAGCGCGACGCCAGAGCCCGCGAGCGCGGCCAGGCCGCCCAGGCGCATCAGGCGCAGCGAGAACGCGGCCGCCAGCACCGACATCGCCGCGAACAGCAGCGGCGTGGCCAGCATCTGCTGCAGGCGCATCTTGAACGGCGTCGCCGAGAAGCCGGCGGCTTCCGTGCGGGCGATGGTCTCGGGCAGGCGCCAGAAGGCGACGGCCTGCGGGTTCTTGAAGCGGTCGGCCGCCGTGCGCTCGTCGAGGTCCGACGGCACCGAGGCGCTTTCCGAGCGCAGGGCCCCGGCGCCGGGCGTGGCTTCGCTGACGCCGGTCAGGCGCCAGAAGCCGGGCTCCAGGCGGGCCTCGGCCGCCTCGTAGCGGCGGGTGAAGACCAGGCTGCCGTCCGGCTTGACGTCGTAGACGAAGAACGAGACGCCGCGCAGGCGCACCGCGCCGTCGACGGTGTCGCGCATGCGGGCGCGGATGACGATCTGGCGCTTGTCGTCGCCCTGGCGCAGCCAGGCGCCCTTGGGAGCGTTCTTGAGATAGCCGGCCAGCAGGGCGTCGCGCTCGGTCTCGAACCGCGCGCTCATCGCCGAGGTCAGCGGGTTGAGCAGGGTTACGGTGACGATCCCCATGGCGAAGGCCGCGAAGGCCGCCGGCAGGATGAAGCGCCAGGCCGAGACGCCCGCCGCGCGCATGGCGATCAGCTCGCTGCGGCGGTTGAGGCCCACGAAGGCGCCCAGGGTGCCGAACAGGAACATGAACGGCGTCAGGGTCAGCAGGGTCGCCGGCGCCTGCAGCACCGTCAGGTACAGCAGTTGGCCAAAGCCCGCGTCTTCCGAGCGGGTGCCGACATTGCGGGTGATGTCGACGAAGGCGATCAGCATCACCAGCGCGCCCAGCACCGCCAGGGCCGCGCCCAGCGAGGCCAGCGTCTTGCGCAGGACGTAGCGCTCGATCATTCCGGGGCCGATCACGACGCGGCTCCCATCGGCTGCAGCCCGCTTTGGCCGATCGGCACGTAACGTTGCACCTTCTGGCGGAAGATCTGGGCCAGGCCCCACCAGGTGGCGGCGATCGGCACGGCGTACTGCAGGATGTTCAGCCACGCCTGGTCGTCACAGGCGGCCTGCACGCCGAAGCCCATGATCCGCACCACGGCCGCGGCCGCGCCGACGGCGGCGATCCGCTTGCCATAGCCCATGCGGCTGAACGAGCCGCCGATCACGGCCGCCAGGGCCATGGCCATCATGGCGATGTTGTACAGCGGGCTGGCCAGGCGCGAATGGCCCTCGGCCAGCATCTTCACGCGGTTGTGCTGCTCCCAGTCCTGGGTCAGGTCGGGGAAGAACAGCTCGTGCGGATAGCGGTCGGCGATCTTGTAGTGCAGCAGCTCGTCGCTCTGGAACAGCGTCGACAGGTCGAAGACATATTCCTCGAACGACAGGTAGTTCAGCACGCCCGCGCTCGAGAACTCCTGGTTGGAGCCCTTGCGCATGATCAGCACCGGCAGGTCGTTGCGCTTGGCGATCACGCCCTCGCGCGCCGTGTAGGTGACCGAGCCGCCGTTGGGCTTTTCCTGGTGGATGAACAGGTTCTTGATCAGGTTGTCGCGGTCGATGGTCTGGGCGTAGACCGTCAGGCCGGGTCCGGGCTCGGTGAACTCGCCGGGCCGCACCAGGGTCGAGGCCAGGTCGGTCTTCATGTCGAAGGCCGTCTCGCGGATCAGGCGGGCCGACCACGGCTGGGCCCAGAGACCCAGCGCCAGCGAGATCAGGGCGGCGAACACCGACAGCCGGATGGCCGGCGAGATCACCCGCCAGCGACTCATGCCGCCGGCGAAGCAGACGACGATCTCCTGCTCGGTATGCAGACGGTTCAGCGCCACCAGGGCGGCCACGAACAGCGCCACCGGCATGATGATGTTCAGCAGCTGCGGCAGGGCCAGCAGGATCATCTTGGCGAAGATCAGCGCCGTCTGGCGTTGTTCGACCAGGATGTCGAATTCCGACAGGCTGCGGGCCAGCAGCGCCAGCGCCGCCAGGGCCGCGGTGGCCAGGATGGTCGGCCCGACCAGCTGTCGGAAGAGATAGCGTTCGATCAGGCGCATGCAGGGGGTGGTTTCGGGGGCTTCACGGATTCGCGCGGCGAACCCCGGCGTTGGCGTGTTCTACACGTCTGGCTCGGCTTGGCACAACCGAAGACATCATGTGGGACGGCGTGACGGGGCTGTGAACGGCGACGGTCTTTTCCCAAGGTTCGGCATGGACTATGCCGGGCGTTCACGTCCTGTCGCGTCGGATCGCGGCCTTCTTGAGGCCGCGCCGCGATCGGACCTTCCGCTTCCCAGGAGCGCTCCATGCGTATCGAGTTCGTCCCCGCCGACAGCCAGGCCGGCGCCACCGCCGCTCTCGCGGTTCTCGCCTACGAGGCGGCGGCCCTTTCGCCCGAAGCCAAGGCCGTCAACGACGCGGCCGGCGGCGCGATCGTCCGCGCGGCGGCCGGCGGCCGCTTCATCGGCGCCAAGGGCCAGGTCCTCGACATCGTCGCCCCGGCCGGCCTCGACGCCGCCCGCGTGGTGGTGATCGGCGTCGACGGTTCCGGCGTCGTCGAGCCCGAGACGGTCGAGATCGCCGCCGCCCACGCCTACAACGCGGTGAAGACCTCGGGCGTGACCGAGCTGCTGCTCAAGCTCGGCGGCGACGCCGAGACCGCCGCCCGCGTCGCCTTCGGCGCCAAGCTGGCCGCCTACCGCTTCGACAGGTACCGCACCACCGAGAAGGCCGAGAAGAAGCCCTCGGTCGCCACGGTCAAGGTCGCCGCCGCCGATCCGGCCAAGGCCCAGAAGGCGTTCGACGCGCTGGAGCCGATCGCCGACGCCATCCTGTTCAGCCGCGACCTCGTCTCCGAACCGGCCAACATCCTGCACCCGGAAGAGTTCGCCGCCCGCGTGAAGGGCCTCGAAAGCCTGGGCCTGGAAGTCGAGATCCTCGGCGAGAAGGAAATGGCCGCGCTGGGCATGGGCTCGCTGCTGGGCGTTGGCCAGGGCAGCGTCCGTGAAAGCCAGCTGGTCGTGGCCAAGTGGTACGGCGCGGCCGACAAGTCGGCCCAGCCGATCGCCTTCGTCGGCAAGGGCGTCTGCTTCGACACCGGCGGCATCTCGATCAAGCCCGCCGAGGGCATGGAAGACATGAAGTGGGACATGGGCGGCGCGGCCGCCGTGGCCGGCGTCATGCACGCCCTGGCCGGCCGCAAGGCCAAGGTCAACGCCATCGGCGTGCTGGGCCTCGTCGAGAACATGCCCGACGGCGCCGCCCAGCGCCCCGGCGACGTCGTCACTTCGATGTCGGGCCAGACCATCGAGGTCATCAACACCGACGCCGAAGGCCGCCTCGTGCTGGCCGACGCCCTCTGGTACACGCAGGACCGCTTCAAGCCGAAGTTCATGATCGATCTGGCCACCCTGACCGGCGCGATCATCATCTCGCTCGGCAACGACTATGCGGGCCTGTTCAGCAACAATGACGGCCTGTCCGACAAGCTGCTGGCCGCCGGCAAGGCCGAGCGCGAGCCGCTGTGGCGCCTGCCGCTGCCGGCCTCGTACGAGAAGCAGATCGAAAGCCCGATCGCCGACATGAAGAACATCGGCGGCCGTCCGGCCGGCTCGATCACGGCGGGCCTGTTCCTGCAGCGTTTCGTCAACGGCGTGCCGTGGGCCCACCTCGACATCGCCTCGACCGCCTGGCGCAAGGGCTCGTCCGATCCGACCGTGCCGGACGGCGCCGTGGGCTTCGGCGTGCGCCTGCTCAACCGCCTCGTCGCCGACGCCTACGAGGGCTGAGCCCCCTTATGTCCGCCGCGCCCTGCGAAATCTGGTTCTACCACCTGGAGCGAAGCAGCGCCGAGCAGGTGCTGCCCGAGCTTCTGGAGAAGACCCTGGGGCGCGGCTGGAAGGCCCTGGTCAGGGGAGGGGATCCGGCGCGCCTCAACGCGCTGGACGCCCACCTCTGGACCTTCCGGGACGACAGCTTCCTGCCGCACGGCCTGGCCGAGGAGCCGCTGGCCGAGCGTCAGCCGGTGCTGCTGAGCACCGCGCTGGACAACCCGAACGGCGGCGATGCGTTGTTCCTGCTCGACGGCGCCGAGCCGGGGGATCTCAGCGGTTTTGCGCGCTGCATCCTGCTGTTCGACGGCCGCGACGAAGAGGCCCTGCGGCTGGCGCGGGGCCGTTGGAAGGCGTTCAAGGCCGCCGGCCACCCGGTGTCCTACTGGCAGCAGGCCGAACGCGGATGGGAGAAGAAGGCATGAAGCGGCTCCTGATGGTTCTGGGTGCGACCATGGTCCTGGCGGCCTGCTCGACCAGCACGCCCGAACCCGCGCCGCCGCCGCCCCCCGAAACCCCGGTGGCCCCGCCGGCCATCGCCCTGCCCAAGCCGCCCGAGCCGGAAAAGGACCAGTGCGGCCTCAAGGACGCGCAAGCGTTCGTCGGCAAGAACCGCACCGAGCTTCCGGCTCCGGTCGATCCCTCCCGCTGGCGCGTGGCCTGCACCACCTGCCCGGTGACCATGGACTACCGCGCCGACCGCCTGAACATCCTGTTCAACCCCGACACCGGGGTGGTGCAGCAGGTGAAGTGCGGCTGATACCCTGATCCTGTCATCCCGGCCGTAGCGCAGCGGAGCGCCGGGACCTCCCACGGTTCCAGTTTTGCGGCGTGGGAGATCCCGGCTCTACGGATCGCTGGCGCGCTCCTTCGGCCGGGATGACAGGTTCAATTGCGCCGCGCAGAGGGGCGCTCAAATATCTGCAGCATTTCCCCCTAACCATTTGTCCTCATGGACAAATGCGGAGTCCATCTAGACAGAATCCAAGTCCCCGGGCCAAGTCTCGGCGCGACGTCGCGGCGCCTCCCAACCAGCCGCGCGCGCCTGGGGAGTTTGAGCATGAAGTTCGCCGCCGTCCTGGCCGCGGCCGTCTCGCTGGCCGCCGTTTCCACCGCCTTCGCAGCCGACACGCCGCCGCCGCCCGGCCCGCAATGGCTGAAGGCCGACGGCGACCGCATCGTCGACGAGACCGGCGCGCCGGTGATCCTGCGGGGCATGGGCCTGGGCGGCTGGATGCTGCAGGAGGGCTACATGCTGCGCCTGTCCAAGCTGGGGCAGGAGCACGTGATCCGCGCCCGCATCGCCGCCCTGGTCGGGCCGGAGCGCGAGGCGGCGATCCATGCCGCCTGGCTCGACAACCACACCACCAAGGCCGACATCGACTACATGGCCGCCGCCGGCTTCAATTCGGTGCGTTTGCCGATGCACTACGCCCTTCTGACCCTGCCGGCCGACCAGGAGCCCGTTCCCGGCGTCGACACCTGGAAGGAGGACGGCTTCCGGCGCATCGACGACCTGCTGGCCTGGACCAAGGCCGCCGGCATGCACCTGATCCTCGACCTGCACGCCGCGCCGGGCGGCCAGGGCAACGACCTGGCCATCTCCGACCGCGATCCTTCCAAGCCCTCGCTGTGGGAGAGCCCCGAGAACCAGCGCAAGACCATCGCCCTCTGGAAGAAGCTGGCCCAGCGCTACAAGGACGAGCCGGCCATCGCCGCCTATGACGTGCTCAACGAGCCCAACTGGGACTTCGACAAGCCGGCTGCGAAGAACGGCTGCGGCGACGAGAAGCAGGATCTGCTCTGGGACTTCCAGCGCCGGATCACCGCGGCTATCCGGCAGGTCGATCAGCGCCACCTGGTGATCATCGAGGGCAACTGCTGGGGCAACAACTACAAGGGCATGGGCAAGCCCTGGGACGGCAACATGGCCCTGTCGTTCCACAAGTACTGGAACCGCAATGACGAGGCCGCGCTCGAACCATTCCTGAAGCTGCGGAGCGAGACCGGCCTGCCGCTGTGGCTGGGCGAGTCGGGCGAGAACTCCAACGTCTGGTTCGCCGACGCCATTCGCCTGGTGGAAGGCCACGGGATCGGCTGGGCCTTCTGGCCGCTGAAGAAGATCGGCTTCAACCAGCCCCTGCAGGTCGAGGTCGGCCCCGACTACGACGCCGTCGTCGCCACGCTGACGGGCGAGGCCAAGACCCCTGTCCCGGCCGACAAGGCCTATGCGGTGTTGATGAAGCTGGCCTCGCACGACGTGCGGTTCGAGAACAACACCGTCCATCCCGACGTCGTCGACGCCATGCTGCGCCAGCCGCACGACGATACGCCCCGGCCGTTCAAGCCGCACAAGATCACCGCCAAGGGGGCGATCATCGCCGCCGTCGACTACGACCTCGGCGTCATCGGCAAGGCCTACTGGGACAAGGACGCGGCCAACTACCACGTCGCCACCGGCGGCGAACGCACGCTCTGGAACAACGGCCGCACCGGCCGCAACGACGGCGTCGACATCGCCCCCGGCGGTAAGCGCGTCACCGACTTCGGCGCCGGCGAATGGCTGCGCTACACGGTGACCGCCGACCGGGCTGGAACCTATGCGGTGCGGATCGAAGGCCAGGGCCCGATGACCGTGTCGGCCAACGGCGGCGCCGGCGCAGCCTCGGGCGGGGCGGTGACCCTGCTGGCCGGGACCAACGTGCTGGTGCTGCGGTCCGACGGCGCGGCGGAGGCGGTGTCGGTGAGCTTGAGCCCTCTCCCGGAGGGGAGAGGGAGGGTCCCAGGCGATAGCCTGGGAGGGTGAGGGGTTACGGTGTCAGCCGGCGTGCCGGCACGCCGTCGACCGTCCCTAACCCCTCATCCGACCTGCTTCGCAGGCTGCCTTCTCCCTCCAGGGAGAAGGATCAGGAGCCGGACGGGGATAGAGCAGCGTGGATCCCCGGCGTTCGTCGAAAAGAGTTCCACGAACTCAACGCTCTACAACTTTCTCAGCCAATTCAATCAGACGCGCCGAAACCCGGGTCATAATCAAAGCCGTCCCCGCCATGGGGAGGGCTCTTGGTACCGGCCCAAGCGTGGCGAGGACCGCATCGAGCGGGGCCGCTTGAAGCGTCGTGGGAAAAGGCGGGTTTGCAGGATCGCTCACGAGGCGTGATTGGGCCGCCAAGCCGTCCACGGCGCAACGAGCGGGTCGACAGGGCCGGGATCGTCAAACCGGCCTAACAGGATCAGCCGAGGCCGCCGCCGGATCACCGCGGGGCTATTGGTCCTGCCCGTCCGTGGGACAGCCGGGTCCCTGCCCGTCCGTGGGACAGCCGGGTCC